>NZ_JBPAOH010000020.1:0-78102 GCF_050875635.1 Tolypothrix sp. VBCCA 56010 | reverse complement strand
AGGATTTGAGAATAATTTCACGCAATTTATACTTGCTGGGCTGCTTTTCGCCTTTGATAAAACAGTCGCGTTGATAAGCAATTGCTGCATTGTACGACCAACGGTCTGTACTTTTGAGAAAATCGGTAATATGTTGGGCGATCGCTTTTGTTCTTGCCTTCCTTACCAACTTGCGCTCAAAATCTGGCGTTTGATAAACTTCCTCAGGTATTTCCCGTCCATAGCGGTCAATTTCTCCAGCACTTGCCCGCCATCCGTCTTTATCAGAACGGGTTGTGACGCGGTAAACTCGATAGGGAGCTAAAAACCCATCGTTAATCCCTTGTTTAAGCGAATACGTATAAAGCGGATTACCAAAGTAGCGATAGGTATCAACGTTATCATCCCGTAGCGGTGTCGCCGTTAGTCCCAACTGGTAAGCGGGTTCAAAATACTCTAGAATTAGCCGCCAGTTACCCTCATCTCTAGCGCTACCTCGATGACACTCGTCAACAATAATCAAGTCAAAATAGTTACGGCTATATTCTTTATAAAGTCCGGGACGTGCTTTGTCTGTAGCGATTGCCTGATAAATAGCAAAATAAATATCCCGTCCCTTCTTCGCTTCCCCCTGAATTTTGTAAATTTTCTCCTCATCAAAAGCAGAAAAATCCTTATTCATGGGGTCATCAACCAAAATATTCCGGTCAGCTAAAAACAAAATTCTGGGTTGACGCGCTTCCCCAGAGACATTCCACTCCAAACTTGAGAGTTTCCAGCATATTTGAAAAGCGGTAGTGGTTTTACCTGTTCCCGTTGCCATCGTCAGCAACAAGCGATTTTGACCTTTAAGAATTGCTGCTAGGGCTGCATTAATTGCATTGCGTTGATAATAACGCAGTTCCTTCCCTTGTGTAAGATAAAACAAAGTCAGCAGTTTCTCAGCAATATCCGGTCTAATTTGCTTATCTCCTTCCCCAGTTAACCTTCGCCAAAGTTCATCAGGACTGGGAAACGAGTCTATATCATCAGACTGCTGACCTGTAATAAAGTCGTATTCTACAATTCCCGTACCATTTGTAGAGTAAGCAAACTTTACCCCTAAAATCTGAGCATATTCCCTTGCCTGTTCTAACCCCTCATCAGCAGTTTTATGCTTCCGTTTCGCCTCGACTACTGCTATGGGAAAATTACCGTTGTACAGCAACAGGTAGTCTGCAAACTTTCTTTTAGCACGCGGTTGGCGCTTATTCTTTGGTCTAATTTTGCCATCAGTGAAGTAATAACTTTCAGTGTAATCGTGGGGTTCCTTCTCCCAACCCGCATCTTTTAACTTTGGCTCAACGTACTTACGGCAGGTATTTGCTTCATTACTCATGGTTTATTACTTCGTTGCCAGTTTTTCCAGCTTAACCGCCAACTCTGTATAAATCACGTCTAGCCATACAAAAATAACAGGCTAACCCTGTTCTAGGGATGCGTAGATGCGTAGCCGCTTGTCGTCAGACATCGCTTTTTCTTTGTCGAACTCAACAACGCTAAATTTTTGCACAGCAATTAGTGAAAAGTAACACCAATCTGTTAACAGTGACCTCGGAGAGCGTTAATGTACTTTAATCAAAGGCGCCACCCGGATTTGAACCGGGGGATAAAGGTTTTGCAGACCTCTGCCTTACCACTTGGCTATGGCGCCGCATTTATATTTACTGCTTGTCTACTTTCTTCGCTTTTTTTTGAATAGCAGTTGAGTAGCCATGCGAAATCAGTTTTTAACTATTGTAGTGCAATTCTACATCTATAACAACAGCAGCTGCAAAGAGGATTCGGCTAAGAATAGCTAGTCGCTACTCAAATTAAGGCGATCGCTCTCTTAAGCCGACAAGCTCCCTCTTTCCCTATTCTAATATCTTTCGTGCTGCGTTCTATATTTCTATCGCAGGCGGGAGGCGCAATCAGCACTTATTTTGTCTTCTGGACGATAGCGACTTCTTGATGACATAAAAGTACCATCGTGCGTACAAAGTAGAGACGCGAAATTTCGCGTCTCTACATAACTTTTTATACTTTCACCTCATCCGCAAAACTGTCCCAACGGACAAAGTGAAATGGTCCGGCGACAGATCCCCAGATATGCTCATCGGTTTCTGGGTCTCGTCCTCGGTCAAGGCTAATAAATTTCTCGGTGTCAATCTCAAATTCACTATCAAGATAGGTGTTTTTGTTGTAGCGAAACACCATGCAGCCTTTACCTGGTTCAACTTTGCCTTTGAAGCTGTTACCAGTCCACTCGACAATCATGTTGCAGCCTGGTAATTTTTCTAAATCGTTGATGGTTAACTGTTGCAGAAGTTGTAGGTTACGGGAGGCACCGTAAAACTTTTCTTCTTGCTTAACAGTATAATTTTCGATTTCGATGCGCGAGCCTGCGTTCAGCAACTTCAACACCCGCAAGCGATAGGGGTCATTGAGCGTATAATTGTAAGCTTGTTCGACAAACAAACTTACCCCTGATAACACTTCCAAGGGGAGGGGACGCATACACACGCGAATATGAGCAAAAAAAGGCGGATTTTCAAAAGCTTGTTCTTGATTACTAAAATCAGCCGCCATCCAGCGAGCTAAGGTGGCAATATCAGTAGAGTGAGTCATTACAGATAATAAACCGATTGCTTGAAAATAAGAACGCAAGTTCTTTAAATATTGTAAAACTTGTGGTTGCCTATATTTGTGGAGAATACGATCGCTTATTTTCGTCAATGTCTGGGGATTGGGCAATGGGCAATGGGCAATGGGCAATGGGCAATGGGCAATGGGCAATGGGCAATGGGCAATGGGCAATGGGCAATGGGAGATTTTTTTCATGCCCCATGCCCGGTACAATTTACAGCAAGGCGAGATAAAACAATGATGCTACGGCGCTTAAGTGTGACAATTACTGCTGCTATAATTTGGCAGTTTTGCAGTTCTTTGACTTTGGCAGAGACTAAAAACCCTACACAGGCGGATAAATTTCCGCCTAGTCCGCTGGAGCTGACTATACCCGATCCACTGCTACCGCGTAAACCTGACAAACAGCCGTTAACTGTCACTGAACAGCAAGATTTGGCTGTGGCGTTGGATAATTTGAATCAAGAAGCTGCGGCTAAACAGCAAGCTGGGGATAAGGTGGGAGCGTTTGATATTTGGAACCGGGAACTGCGTTTGCGTCGCTATTTAGGTTCAGTGGCAGAAGTGCAAGCGCTGTCACGGGTAGGTGCGATCGCCTGGAATGAAAACAATCGTCCAGAAATATTTTACATTATGCAGCGATTGCAAAAAATTCAAACATCTTCCTTTCAAAAGCAAAAAAAACTTGCGAAAACAATACCATCTACAACTGTTGATGTAGAACTTTGGCGATCGCTGGCGATCGCGTACACTAATTTGCGATCGCCTAAAGAAGCAGTCGCAGCTTACGATCAAGTTTTAGCCGCAGTCCGACAAAACAATGATGTCGCTGCCGTTGTCGAAACCCTGAAAACAATGGGGGAACTGCACATGAGTTGGTTTGATTACACCAAAGCTGCCGACACTTACGAACAATTGTTAAATTTTGCGGCAAAAAATGGCGATCGCATCAATCAGTTAGCGTATCTGCAACAACTAGCTTACATTTACGAGCAAGGAAGACAACCACAGCAATCAATAAAAATACGCAATCAGTTGATAGAATCTTACCAAAGTGAAAATAATTTAATTCAGATACCAGAATTAAAGCTAGCGATCGGCTCAGATTACCAAGCGCTAGCCAAAGAAAATCCAACTTTACTTCCAGAAGCTTTCAAAAACTATCAAGAAGCTTATACCACAGCTTGGCAACAAGAACAATACGTTACTGCTGGCGAAGCTTTACAAAAATTAATCGCCTTATACCGTTCCCAAGGACAAACAGAAGAAGCTTTGCAAACTGGGCAAATTTTGGTACAGACACAAGAGAAAGCCGTCAACTTTTACGGCATGATGAAGGCTTACGACCAAATTGGGCAAATTTATCTAGAACGCAAAGAGCCGACTCTTGCACTAGCAGCCTTTCAAAAAGGGCTGGAATTAGCGCAACAACTCAAGCATGACGAAGCTTATTTTACCGAGCAGATTCAGAAGCTGTCAAAGTAATGGGAATGGGGGGAATGGGGAATGGGGCATAGGGCATAGGGCATGGGGCATGGGGCATGGGGTATGGGGTATGGGGAATTGAAGAGGGGGAAAGGGAAAAGGGAAAAGGGAAAAAAAGAATTATTACCATTGCCCGATGCCCGATGCCCATTGCCCATTGCCCATTGCCCATTGCCCATTGCCCAATGCCCATTGCCCCATGCCCATTGCCCCATGCCCATTAAACAATTGCCCCATGCCCACTTTCTAGGCAGCCTTTACCTCAACCCGATTCGATGCTTGAACAACTTCATAGAGTTTATCTTCAAATTTTTGCGAACATGCAGACCAATCGAAATCAAGTATGGATGGGCGTGCCTGCCGTGTCAATTCTTCTTTGAAAGCGGGATTTTCCAGGATTGCAATTACCTTTTCGGCTAAATCTTCTGTGTCATTAGGTTCGGCTAGCAAACCGTTGACACCCGGAAAAATCTGCTCTGTAGTTGAAGGTGCGTAGACTGCAACAACTGGGGTTCCGGAAGCTAGAGCTTCGTTAGTCGTGGTGCAGAAGTTTTCTGTGACGGAGGGGTTGACAAATATGTCTGCTCGTGCAAACCAGCCTAACAGTTCTTTTCCGTGGGACTCACCCCAGATGGTAACACCAGATTTAAACTTTTGAGCGCGTCTTTTGACTTCCTCATCAGCCGGACCGCTACCAACGATGACTAGATGAACGTTAGGAATTTTAGCAGCAATCAACGGAAATGCATCTAAAAGTTGAGTGACATTCTTTTCTGGGGTAATGCGTCCGACAAAAAGTAGCGTTGGGCGATCGTCGTTAGGAATCGGGTTATAAATGATGTTTTGGGGGTGAAATTTTTCGCAATCAATACCTTGATAGGGTAAATATTCACTGCGTTGAGAATTCAGGCTTTGATATTTTTTCAATTGTTCCCGCGAAGAGAAGTAATTGACGTCATAAGCCTCACTCATTTGCTTAACCAAAGTGGGAAGAATTGGACGAAATAAGTTGAAAATTACGTCTCCCAAGTAATATCGAATATAAGCAATGATATCGGTATGGAAAACAGATATGATTGGTGTGCTGGTTCGCTTTGCATATTCGGTTCCAATCGGACGACCGTAACCTTGCAAGAAAAGCGAGTAACATCCTCTCATTTGCGGTGCTTCTTCAACCACTACAATGTCAGGCTGGAATTTTTCCAACAACTCAGTATCACTCCAATACCGATTGTGCATCGGTTGCGGAAGAGACTTGTATAACATCAACGGTTGTGATGGAAATGCGTAAGAAGAAAATTTGGGAAAAACTCTTAATTCTTCTAACCCAGCCATTGGACGGGAGCCAACATTTTTTGGGTATTTGTCGTTAAATTCTGGATGAATAAGAAAAACTTCGTGTCCTTGCTGTAACAACCAGCGAACTCGTTGGTGTACTGCAATGGAAACTCCTGTCAGGAAGGGAGCATACAATCCTGTCAACAGCGCAATGCGAAGCGGTTGCTTTTTCATAATTCCAATTAATTTGGGTATTTTTTATCAGAGAGAAACACTACGATCGCTCTAATAAAAGTTGGACTTAGGATTTACGCATTGACACAGATTTCAAATTGTACAGAGTATTTGTACTCTGCTCCCCTGTAATGAGCGCTTCAGCGTTTAATTATTGAGCGCTGGCTCACTACAAACTCAATATTTCTATTTTTATCGCGCTTACTAGCGTATCGGCATCAACTAAGGCAACTACGTTGTAGGAATTATTTAATTCTAAGACGGTTTGGACGATAGAACTGCATTTGAAACTGCAATTTTTGCGTACTATTGTCAAATAACTAATTTGGACGTGGTTGCTTGTTGCTTTTGAATAATATTGCCAAACCTCTACACAATTGATTTTGAGAGGTGAGTTAATAGTGCGATATTCAGCGGTGTTGTGAATGCATCAGCGGAAAAATTAGGGAAAGACTGTAACAACCATAAAATCCATTGGTGTACAGCAATGTAAATCCCCAATAACAAAATAATAGCCAATCCCGTAAAAATCGCCGTGCGATGAGATTGCTTTTTCATAGAAGGAAATATTTCATAAAAAGGCTGCTTTAGGTGCGGATGGATTGAGGATTTACGCAGCAAATATTTGATGAAAATCCTGATGTATCTGCGCTAACAATCGCAGATACATTTAGATTTATAAATTAGGCATTTACAAATAGGGTAAGTTATGATTTGATTTTGGGCGTTTTTACGTTTATTTTAAGCACTGAAGTGCTTACTACAGAGAAAGTTTCCTCTCACCAGATTGATCGGAAAGTTGATAAGGGTGGTATTTTACTAAGCGGATGTTCCAAGGACCTTTGACTTCATAAGAAACGCCGCGCCAATTGACTGTTGATGTCCGCAAAGATGATAAAAAGGCTAATCCATAAACCCACTGTGTTAGGGGAATTGCTATCAGCATTTTCATGAGGATGAAAAATGATAGTTTTGTCGTGGTTTTATCTGGAAAATGAATTACTTGGTGTACGCCTTTTTCTAATCCCAGCATGAGAAAAAGTAAACCGATGGTATAGATAGCGAAGCTGCTAAAGCACAAAGATGCTGCATCCGATTCTCCGCTCAAAAACGCCACTAAACCTAACAGGATGACGAGGGTAGGAACTAAGATACTAGAAATAACATCACCAATCACCGCTGACCATAAAGGATGATAAAGTCGAGAAGAAAGTATTTGGCGTTGAAGACAACTGAGTAAGCTGGGTAAATCGCATTCTTCTTGATTCAACATCAAAGAAGGAACAAATTTAACTTGCATTTTCTGTTTTTTTAAAACTTTGCATAGCAGCTTATCTTCGGTTAATGCTTGTCCCCATTTATCTAGCAGTCCTGTTTCTCGAAATAGTTCTGTTTTTAGCGCCAAATTACCACCCCAAGGAATGCCGAAAAGGAACATCTGGACAACGGTGGAAATGTTGCCTTGGTAGCGTACCATAGATCCCCAATAGTTACCTGTGGGTACGTACCAACGGTTTCCAGTTGTGATGCCTATTTTGGGATGAGTCAGAGGAGTGACTAGTTCACGCAGCCAATTGGGATGGGGTATCGTATCGGTGTCGATAAGGGCAACAAATGAGTAGGAATCGTCCAATTCAGAGATAGCTTGCACTAGGGAACTGCATTTGAGACTGCAATTGTGGCGCCGCATTTTTAAAGGGCTGATTTGGACGTTGATTGCTGCTTGTTGGCTGATATCAGTGGCGATTTTCCAAGCTGGATCTTCGTAACTATCGACGATTAACTTTAAATCATACTGTGGATAGTTTTGGTTTAAGAGCGATCGCAAACAATCAGACAAAAACGGATCGGCTCCGCGTAAGCAAAGAATTACCGCCGTTTTCGGCAACTGGTCATCTGCTAAGATGTTTTTGCTCTTTGAGTGCAAGTCAAACAAAAAAGCAACCGCTAAAAACATCTGTATAGCTAGCCAACCCAGCAAAGATTTAGACAGGAATATCGCCAGTTCTATCATTAAATTTATTGCCTTTAAATGCGGTTTTATGGATCGAGTCCATATTTCATGTCTATGTTGACTGTGGTATTTTTCGAGAGCGAAAAACTAGCTTTATTAAACTTGGGTGTACCCGTTGTGATTGATACTGTCGGATTATTGGAAATGCCAAAGCCTTCTTTAGGGATGCCGAAAAAGTCTCTATTAAGTTGGCGATCGCCATTTTGATCGTCAACTACAGCTACAGCATAATTTCCCGGCTTCAAGCCAGTAAATTGCTGTTTTAGAGAAGTGCCTGTAATTTGTTTGCAAGCACTTTTGACAACATTCTTTGTACTTAAAGGAAATCCTTTTTCATTTGAGTAAATTCCTAAGCAAATCTGACCTTTTTGATGTTTGATGCCATTAACTACTACAGTTAGTGTTGTAGTTGGTTGGGCATTTGCTGTTTTAGCAAAGCTGGTGCTGACTAAAATAGCGAGTAACAAAGAACTGATTTTAGATAACTTCAACATCAGTTATCGCTCCTGAATAGGTAATTTTTGCAATTATTTTGTAGAGGCACAACATATTGTGCCTTATTGCTTTTATTACACGCAAACAAAAACCACTCTTAATTGAAAGTTTTTATTTGCTGTTTTTTAATTGAATAGTTTCTCCAACGAATCCAAAACATTTGAACGGCTTTTGTCAAATCTTTAATTAAAAAAGATTCGTTTCCTCGGAGTTTTTTGTATAAACTAATATGACAACATATTCGTTGATACAAATTCATTGGAAACAGCCATACGGAAAGAGTATATTCCCATAATATTCGCCAATGTGGAAATATAATTTGTCCTTCATTCGCCGAATCTAACCATACTGACCACCCGTAAAAATCAGGTATCATACTCGATGAGTATTGTGTATTGTTGTTAGTAAACGACAAATAATCGGGGAAAAACATACTCATTGATTGTTGCGGATGGATTCTGGCAAAAAACAGGCGATCGCCTATTTCATAAAACTTGCCAATCATCCCCAGTCTTAACAAGAAAATTCCATCTGCAAGACCGTAACTTCCCATCGGAGGTGTTATTCTTAAAGCACTAGCACGTATTACCCCGTAACATTGGTAGCATAAGTGCTTAGTCAGAAGCTCATGAAAACGCTCTTGGGGTTTTGGTGAATCTGTTTTCAGTTTGATATCATATGTGCGTAAGATATCACTGTTTTCGTCAATCAAATATGCTTGAGAGTGACACAAAATTATCGTCGGGTCTTTATCAAGTATTTCAATGCACCTAGCGATAAAATCTGGAGCATGTAAATCATCATAAGCTGCCCACTTAAAATACTCCCCCGTAGACAATTCAAACACTCGATTGAAGTTAGGAGCGCACCCAATATTTCTTTCATTACGGTAATAACGGATGCGATCGTCTTTGGTTGCGTATGTTCGACAAATTTCCTCTGTCTTGTCTGTTGAGGCATTATCGCAAATAATTAACTCGAAATCAGCAAACGTTTGAGCCAAAAGTGAATTTATCGCTTCTTTGAGAAATTTTTCCCCATTATATACAGGTAGTCCAATACTCAATCGTGGCTGATTTTTGCTCATAGGATTACGCTTATTTCACAACTTTTTGTAGGTCTGTCTGTTCAATCCATTCTTGTGTGCGTCGCATTCCTTCTGCTAAGTCAATTGTTGGTTGATAATTTAACAGAGTTTGTGCTTTAGTAATCGAATAGGCATAGGGACGGCTCATAAAATCTATAGATTCAGGCAGAATATCTGGTTCTTTCCGAAACAGTTTCTGTCCTTGACAGCGCAACTTGACAAATAATTTAATTTCATCTTTGGACATAGAAAAGGGTGCAGGTGCTTTGGCTATTTCTGCTAAACGCATGAAATAATCTTTCCAAGAAGTTTCTTGTCCGTCAGTGATATTAAATATTTCTCCGTGTGCTTCTTTTTCTATAGCTAAAAAGATGGCATGAACCAAGTTATCTAGATATACATGATTCATGATTCCCTGACCATCGTTTACGTAAGCAAATAGTTTTTGACGCATTAATAAAAGTGGTCGAACTATCCAAGGAATGCTTCCCGGTCCATAAACTTCACCCGGTCTAATGATGATGATGCCAAAATCTGGGGGAGAATTTAGTTGTAAAAGTGCTGTTTCTGCTTCTATTTTCGTTTCGCAGTAGGGATTTTTTTCTCCACAAAGTGGTCCATCTTCAGTCACGCGATCGGGATAGTTGAAACCGTAAACTAAACCACTGGAAAGATGCACAAAGCTTTTAACACCAGCTTTTTTAGCGGCTTTAGCCATGTTGACTGTGCCGCTTACATTTATCTCTCGAAAACGGTCGATTGCCCCAGCTTCTTTGGCAAGTTCGGCTGTATGAAAAACTATGTCAACTTCTTCGCAAGCAACTTCAGCAACAGCAGCATGATTAATATCACCTACCATCACCTCTGCACCCAATTGTTGCACTTTTTTCAAGTTATCTGGAGAACTTTGCAATCCCCGGACTTTCATTCCCTGCGCTATGGCTAATTCAGCAGTACGCAAGCCGATAAATTGGTCAATACCGGTGATGAGGATGGTTTTGTTTTGGAGGTTCATTGTTGGTTGTTAGGTGTTAGTTGATAGTTGATAGTTGATGGTTGATGGTTGATGGTTGATGGTTGATGGTTGATGGTTGATAGTTGATGGGTATTGTATTAACCACTATCTACTACCCACTAACAACTAACCACTATCCACTACCCACTAACAATTAACCATTATCCCATTTAAAAAATGTCTGCTGGGTCGGCGGAACGGAGTTTATTAATTGCAAGTGTTCCCGAAGTAATACACATTAAAACTGTTGATACCAATACAATTAGTGCATTATTAAAAGTCATCCTTATTGGCAAGTTAGTAGCTTTCATTGCAAAGTCATATAAACCTAAGGAAAAAGCAAATCCCGGAATATAACTGAGAATTGCCAAGATTAAAGCTTGTTGAAAAACTACAATTAATAAATAATTATTCGCATAACCTATAGCTTTTAAAGTGGCGTAGGCAACGAATTGAGTAGCAATATTACTGTAAAGAATTTGATAGACGATGACCACACCAACAACAGAAGCCATTGTTAGCATAAGGTTAAGGATAAAGCCAATCGGTGTTCTAATTGACCAATAATTTTTCTCAAAGTCAATAAAGCCTTGGTGAGTAAATATTTGGACATCATCAGGTAATTCTGCTCGCAAATGTGCTAAAACGGCTTCTGCATCAACACCAGGTTTGAGGGTAACAACACCCATATCTATCATTTCTGATGTACGGCTATTTGGATCTATTCTGAAGAAAGTTGAGTCACTAACAAGTAAACTTCCATCTACTCCAAAGGAGGGACCAAGGCTGAATAAACCACCCACTCTAACTCTGTAACCAGTTAATGCATTAAAGGGAAATATTTCAATTACTTGTTCTTTGTCTGATTTCTCAAAATTTGCGGCGATCGGTCCAAACTCTGGGCGAGAAAGTCGGTCAAAAAGCATCACGTCTGGAATTTTGAGCTTATCTAAATTTTGGTCAACTTCCGGTATATTCAAAACATTTCTACCAGGGTCGATTCCAATAACATATATTGAGTATTTCTCTCCGGTTTCGGGGTTTTTTAATTTAGCAAATTGTACATATATAGGGCTAACTGACTCTACACCATCAAATCCTAGTGCTTGAAACAAACGAGTACGAGAAAAGCTTTGAGCCGATGTCAAAGATTTATATTGAGAACTAACTAAAAATAAATCTCCTCGCAAACTTTGATGTACTGCGGTAGCACTTGAATAAAGTGCATCTTGGAATCCAAGTTGGACAAACATCAGCAGCACAATAAATGCGATACCTGCTACAGCTACTAGAAAACGAACTTTTTGTTGAGCTAGCTGTAGCCATGCTAAGGGAATTTTGAATGCCATTATTAGTTGTTAGTTGTTAATTGTTAGTTGTTGGTTGTTGGTTGTTAGTTGTTGGTTGTTAGTGGACATTGGGCATTTCCCCTTTTCCCCTCTTCAAATTACCACTATCAACTAACTACTAACTACTAACTACTAACCAATAACTAATGCTAGATTTTAATAGCGACATCTACTTGTAAGTTGGTTAAACGAGCAACTCGTTTACTATCTGCTGGATTGTCGAGGCGAATTTTTACTTTAACTATTTTCCGGTCTGTGTCCGATCCGGGATTGAGACTAAAGATATTTTGTTTGTCAACTTGCCAACCAACTTCACTTACAGTTCCCTGCAATGGTTGAGAAATTGCAGGACTGGTAATGGTGGCTTTTTGACCGAGACGCACTTTTTGAATATCGGTTTGATAGACTTCTGCGACGACAAACATTTGCGATGTTTTACCTATTTCCGCAAAGCCAGAAGTGCTGATTACTTCTCCGGTTCTGGCATGGATTTTCAAAATCTTTCCATCTATGGGAGCTTTGATATAAGTTAAATCCATGTCTGCTTTTGCTTGAGCGATCGCAGTCATTGCACTTTTGACTTCGCTTTGTGCCAATTGCACATCTACAGGACGCACTTCTTTAATGCTTCCAAGTTTGGCTTTTTCCTGTTTTAGCTGGTCATTGAGAGTGTTGGTAGTGCGGTTGAGGGTAGCTTGAGCTTCTTCAAGCTGCTGTTGTACTGTCTTGAGTTGCAAAGTCTTGCTATCTAATACTGAAGCAGCGATCGCACCTTCTTTATATAATTGCTGGTATCGATTATTCTCAGTATCAGCATTTTCTAACTGCGCTTGAATGCGAGCGATGGTCGCTTGTTGAGTTGCGACTTCTCCTTTTAATTGCGACTCTAAACTAGCGATCGCTGCTTTTTGAGCATCGACATCTCCAGATTTAGCTCCTGCTCTTACCTGCCCTAATTTGGCTTGAGCAATTTGCAGTTTGTCTACAGACTGTTGCAAAGCTGATTTACTGCGAGCATAATCTTCTAGCAATGCCAACACTTGCCCTTTCTTAACCTGATCTCCTTCCTTCACTAACAGTTTTTCAACTCGCACACCATTAATTGAATGAGGAGCAGACAAATAAGTCACTTCACCTTCAGGTTCTATCCGTCCTAACGCTGTAACAGCCACTCTTGCAGGGGCAGTTTTTGGCGGATTTACTGGCTGAGTTTGTGCTTTATATTCAGACGCAAATCTTGAAGAACCATAGAAAAATACTAGCCCGGTTGTTGCAGCAATTGAAGCTGCCAAAATTACTCGCCACCGACTTTGAGGTTTTTTAAATAAGTGGCTTTCTTTGTCTACTGACATATTTTCATCCCAATTTTGCTACGCCAGAGAATAGCCTAAATGGCTACATCAATTAACTGAAATCGACTTATCCAGAAATTAACTTTTATGAGCTTACATTGTCTGGTTTTAGCTTAATTTACGAAAATGTCATATTGTTGTATACGTAGACAAGGCAGTATCTTGCTTTCGTAGTTTGTTACCTTTCATCGCATCCGCAACTAAGTAATATATTGGCGGCAAAATTAAGAAGAGCGTTATCGCAAAGTCTCAATCAACTTTATCCTAAGTTTGTATTAGATAAAAAAATGTGCCCAAAAGCGCGTTCCTAAAAAACCTAAATATCAATCAGAACGAAACGCCGATGAAATCACTTGGATAAAAGTAAAAATTACAAACTTGTTTTTCACTTTCGCAAAATTTATTGATTTTGTCAACTTAATTATTCTCTATAACCCTCAACTTAAAATGTCGTCAAAAATACTAAACGTATTTTTTGCAGTCTTCATTTAATGACAATAAATATTTAATTTTGATGATTGGCTTCTGTAAATAATCTGCTTGCTTTTCCCATTGTAATTGATTCATCAACTTCTCAATCTCCAATAGCCGTCCTAGAAATATAGCAATTATTCACAAATATTATGTTTATTGTGTACTATCAACAAATTCCTAATTGTTTGATAAATAACTTTTTAAACTTGTAAGTTTATTTTTATTTAAACTTGATGATACTCGACTTAATTATGATGTTGTTTTAAAAATATCGAAGGAGTGAGTATGCATGATTTGGGTGTATTCATTGAATCTTTATATTAATTAACGAAAAGTTGTTATTTATTTTTTAATCTAGATAAAATAGATGGATAACCCAAAAATGACAGAATTATCTGATTATCAATAAAAGTTGTAAATTATACTTATGTGTTCTATTCTGTTCAAAATTGACATCAGGAAAAATCTATTTATTTCCTAAAATTATCCAAAACGAACTATTCAGTTTATTCAAGCTGTGCTAGTGTTTGTATTAATTCAAATGCTTCAAAGCGGTGAGGCGCATAAGTTACTTTCTGAAAATATCAAAAGTAAGAATTACTAAAAAAAGCCTCATTGCCATCACCGAAGCGATAGTTTTATTGTTTTTCCGAGTCTTAGATAAATCCCGATTAAAGGTGATGTTTTTTGTAACGTAATTGTCAACTTTTTGAAGGTGAGTTCTATAAAATGTATTATCCGGGACGTTGAAACTGGCTATGACATTTATCAATCATAAGAACGTGGTTATTAACACCAGCTACGTTGCTGCAATTGAGCTAGATAATCAAACCAGGTCTGAAAAAAATGCGTTTATGTCCTAATAGCTACTACTCAATTTTCACTCTTTCTATTCATTAGTTAAGCAGAAGGGGCACTGCAATTAGGCTTAGACCGATTTCAACAATGTAATCGACATAACAACACAATATCATTCATTGTATTGCTGTATAGTTTTGTTGCGGCATCGCCTGTTGTGTTATGTAGTGTTGCCAATCGATAAAAGCATTTAGAAGAAAGCGAACACTTCTGAGGATAGCTAGCTGCTTAGAAGAGATAGTTCCTGCATTGGTAGGCAATAGAAATTGCTGTAGCTTCACACTCCACAGTACTAAGAATCAGGCTACCTCCTATGTCTGCTTATTCAATTGATACTGCGCTTCAGCAGTTGAAAGACCAGATAAACAATTGTGAACTGGCTGTGCTTAAGGTTATAGAGGAGAAAAAAATGAAGTCGGAAAATAAAATGTCAATCAACAAAATTAACAGACAACTTCAACACAATCCTATAGCCATTATTGGCATGGCTTCTCTTTTTCCGCAATCGAGAAACTTACAAGAATACTGGGATAATATCGTTAACAAAATTGACTGTATCACCGATGTTCCTGCCTCACACTGGAACATAGACGAATACTACGACCCAGACCCCAGAACAACCAAAGATAAAACTTATTGCAAACGAGGCGGATTCATTCCCGAAGTTGATTTTAACCCGATGGAATTCGGATTGCCTCCTAACATCTTAGAAGTTACAGATGTTTCTCAACTGCTAAGTTTAGTCATTGCCAAAGAAGCAATGGAAGATGCCAACTACAGCGAACTTCGCGAGTTTAATCGCGAGAACGTTGGTGTAGTTTTAGGTGTCGCGCAAGGTGGACAATTAGCAATGCCACTAGCAGCCAGATTGCAATATCCCGTCTGGGAAAAAGTACTCAAAAGCAGCGGTTTATCTGATGAAGATACTCAAAAAATCGTCGATAAAATCAAAAGCGCTTATGTAAATTGGAACGAAAACGCCTTTCCCGGCATGTTAGGTAATGTAGTCGCCGGCAGAATTGCCAACCGTCTCAACTTTGGCGGGATAAATTGTGTAGTTGATGCTGCTTGTGCGAGTTCATTCGGTGCTTTAAAACTGGCAATTAGCGAGTTGACAGAACATCGCAGCGACATGATGCTGACTGGTGGAGTTGACTTAGATAACTCGGTAATGGCTTATATCTCTTTCAGCAAAACACCGGCGGTTTCTCCTGGTGATAAAGTCAAACCTTTCGATGCTAAATCGGATGGGATGATGCTAGGTGAAGGTGTCGGCATGATTTTGCTCAAACGGCTGGAAGATGCGGAAAGAGACAATGACAAAATCTATGCAGTTATCAAAGGTATCGGCACATCCAGCGATGGACGGTATAAAAGCATCTATGCACCGCGTCTAGAAGGGCAGGTAAAAGCCTTAGAACGTGCTTATGAAGATGCCGGCTTTGCACCCGAAAGCATCGGTTTGGTGGAAGCGCACGGTACAGGTACAATGGCAGGCGACCCCACCGAATTCTCATCTTTGAAAGAGTTTTTTGGTGAAGACAAAAGACAGCATATCGCCCTTGGTAGCGTCAAGTCGCAAATCGGACACACCAAAGCAGCAGCGGGTGCGGCAAGTTTAATTAAAACGGCTTTGGCGCTACATCACAAAATATTGCCCCCAACAATCAACATTACCGAACCGAACCCGAAATTAAATATCAAAAATTCTGCATTTTATTTGAATACCGAAACTAGACCTTGGATTCGCGCAGAAGGTGAACCGCCAAGACGTGCCGGTGTCAGTTCTTTCGGCTTTGGTGGGACAAATTATCACGTTGTTTTAGAAGAACATACAGCCGAACACAATCGCGCTTACCGCGTACACAATACGCCGAGTGAGGTGGTGCTGTTCGCAGAAACTCACGCGCAATTGGTGAGCAAATGTGAAGAGATTTTAAGTCAGTTGCGCTTACCTGATGCTGACAAGCATTATGCAGCACTAATTGAAGAGTGCAAATCTACAGAAATTCCTTTAAATGCCCCTAGAGTCGGATTTGTTGTTGATTCTCTGACTCAAGCTGCTAAATTCCTGCAAATTAGTCTTGATTGTTTGAGAAATCGGGCTTCATCTGCATCTTGGGAACATCCCCAAGGAGTATATTACCGCGCTTCTGGTCTTAACCTCAAAGGCAAAGTCGTCTCTCTCTTCTCTGGACAAGGTTCTCAATACCTAGAAATGGGTCGAGAACTGGCGATGAATTTCCCCAGCTTGCGGCGTCTTTATGGCTACATGGATAGTCTGTTACTCAAAGACAATTTGCAGCCACTTTCAGAAATCGTGTTTCCTCAACCGGCATTTGAGGAATCAGAGAAAAATGCTCAAGTTGCCGCATTGCAACGCACAGAATATGCTCAACCAGCAATTGGGGTGTTGAGCGCAGGTATGTATAAAATCTTGCAAGAAGCCGGGTTTGAGTCAGATTTCGTTGCCGGACACAGCTTTGGAGAACTCACCGCTTTGTGGGCTGCGGGGGTTGTCAGTGAGGAAGACTACCTATATCTCGTCAAAGCTAGAGGACAGGCAATGGCGGCTCCGCAAGACCCCGATCATGATGCGGGAGCGATGCTGGCTGTTAAAGAAGATATCAGTAAGGTGGAAGCGGTTTTAAAGCATTTTCCCCAAGTGACGATCGCTAATCAAAATTCCCCGAATCAAGTTGTCTTAGCGGGATTGACGACCGAAATCAACAAAGTACGGCAAGCTTTGCAAGAAAAAGGATACGCGGCTGTTTTGCTACCTGTTTCTGCGGCTTTCCACACACCATTGATTGCCTTTGCTCAAAAATCCTTTGCGATCGCTAGTAAAACTGTCAGCTTCCACAGTCCGCAAATACCTGTTTTCACCAACGTGACAGGTAAGCAGTATCCTCAAGAACCGCAAGCAATTCACCAAGTTTTGGAATCTCACCTCAGCAAATCGGTGCTGTTTAAGCAGGAGATTGAAAATATCTATGCTGCGGGTGGTTACTGCTTTGTGGAGTTCGGACCGAGGAGAATTCTTTCTAACTTGGTGAAAGATATTTTAGGCGATCGCCCGCATTTAGCGATCGCTTTGAATCCCAGCGCTCAAAAAGATAGCGATCGTTCTTTGCGAGAAGCTGTAGTACAGTTGCGCGTCGCTGGTTTGTCTCTAAAAAATCTCGACCCCTACCAACTTACACCGCAAGTTCCCCCAACCCAGAAAAACAAAGCGTTAAATGTCCGGTTAAACGGCACTAATTATCGCTCTGAAAAAACGAAAAACGCCTTTGCTACAGCTTTGCAAGACGGACATCAAGTAACATTACCCGTCAGCCAATCTGAAGATAATGCGCTTGTCGTTCCCGTCTTTACCACTGAAGAAGGGGTGGAAGTGAAGTTAGAAGTGACTACTCCCACACCAGCAGTCATCAAAAGCAACGGACACAATAAAAACGCCGTTATCGATACCTCTGCGGTGAGTGATATTACCACACAGGAAACTCCTGAGATCCAACCTGCGCCTATCAATACCTCTGCGGTGAGTGATATTACCACACAAGAAATTCCTGAGATCCAACCTGCGCCATCTCATCAATTAGTTCTGGAGTCGCATATGCCCAAGCCAGAAAAACCTTTAAATTACCAACAGGTTTTAGAAAGTTTAGAGTTCCTCCTGACACAGTTTCAGCAAAATCAAAGCGAAAATTTACAACTTCACGGAACTTATCTAAATCATCAGATGGAATATGCGAGAACATTTTTCCAACTGATGCAACAGCAGAATTCTGTGTTTGCTGGTAACTCTTCACAGTCAGCGTCAGAACTTTTACCATTTCTCAAAGCAAGTTTAGAGCGTAGCATGATGCAGTTTCACTCTCAACAAGGTGAAACCCTACGCATTCATGAGCAGTATCTCAAGGAACAGGTAGAGTATACCAAGAGCTTTTTTCAACTGATACAGCAAGAGTATGCTCAGTTAGTTTCTGGGGGACTGGAGACTAGGGACTGGGGACTAGGTTCTTCAGATACCGTCAACCATCAACCTGTTGTAGAAGCATCCGCACCTGTCGCTAAGGTATTGGAAACAGCACCCCAACCTGTTGTGGAAGTACCCGCAGTCACTACCCCAGTAATACCGCAACCTGTAGTTGAAGCACCCACAGTCAAGGTTCTAGAAACGCCACCACAGCCTGTAGTTGAAGCACCCGCAGTCACTACCCCAGTAATACCGCAACCTGTTGTGGAAGCACCCGCAGTCACAGTTAAGGTAGTAGAAACACCACCGCAGCCTGTAGTTGAAGCACCCGCAGTCACCGCCAAGGTTGTAGAAACACCACCGCAACCGATTGTCGAAGCACCCGCAGTCAACGTTAATGTAGCAATCAGCACACAATCTACATTAGCAACTACTTCTGATACAACGGTAAACTTGACTGAGTTGGGTAACAACCTTTTAGCCATTACCAGCGATAAAACAGGCTACCCAGTCGAGATGCTGGAAATGGAAATGGATATGGAGGCTGACTTAGGAATTGACTCGATTAAGCGGGTAGAAATCCTCGGTGCGTTGCAGGAAATGTATCCTGACTTGCCCAAGCCAAATCTTGAAGAATTAGCAGAAAAACGCACTATCGGTCAAATTGTCGAATATCTGCAATCTCATGCTTCGCAAAAAGTTTCCGTAGAAATAGCTATTCAAGAAGTACAAACAGCTACGGAAGTTCCGGCAATTGTTATTCCTCAGCCAGTAGTTACGGAAATCGAAGTCACAAAAACAGTTGAAACAATAGATGCATCAGCAGCTAGTGAGATTGCAGACTTAGGTGCAACTTTGTTAGCCATCACCAGTGATAAAACCGGCTATCCAGTAGAGATGTTAGAACTCGACATGGATATGGAAGCTGATTTGGGGATTGACTCAATCAAACGGGTAGAAATCTTGGGTGCGATGCAAGAAATGTATCCCGATTTACCCAAGCCGAATGTAGAAGAATTGGGAGATTTACGCACCATCGGTCAAATTGTCGATTATCTCCAGAAGCTGGTTGGAGGTGAAAAAAAAAAGTTTCAGTATGAGTCAGACGAGGAATTAGACAACGTTAAACATAATGTACAACGTCGTCCCGTCCAACTCAAAATCCTGCCCCCACCCGATTCTTTAGACTTCAATTTACCAGAGGGACACATCTGTTTAATTACCGATGATGGTTCCCTCACTACTTCTCAAGTGGCTGAATTACTGATAGACAAAGGCTGGAAAGTGGTTGTTTTAAGTTTCCCGCAATCGATAGTTTTTCAAACATCGCTTCTACCAGCAGGAGTGATTAATGTCAAGTTGTTGGATTTAACAGAGGAACATTTGCAACAACAATTGAGTGCGATCGCTACTAATTATGGCGCGGTTGGAGCTTTCATCCATCTCAATCCAGCCTTTCAAGTCAGCCACAACGGGAAAATTCCTTATCTTGCAGAAGAAAAGGCGATCGTTAAACACGTTTTTCTGATAGCAAAACATTTGAAAAAATCCCTGAATGAAGCGGCACGTTATGGACGCAGTTGTTTCTGCACCACTGCGCGTCTTGATGGAGCATTTGGACTGGAACATAAAGTAAATTATGGTCCCATTAGTGCCGGTTTATTTGGATTAACTAAAACCTTGAGATGGGAATGGCAAAAAGTATTTTGTCGAGCAATTGACTTACATCCTGCTATTAGCGCTCAAGAGTCAGCACAACATATCATTGCCGAACTTCACGACCCGAATAATTGTATCAGTGAAGTTGGATATGGTTCGCAAGGTAGAGTAACCATCGTCAGCGTCGCGAATTGTTAGTAGTTGGTGGATAGTTGTTAGTGGATAGTTGTTAGGGGATAGTTGTTAGTGGTTAATACAACACCCAACAGCTAACCACTATCAATCAATAACTATCAACCAACAACTATCAACCAACCACCATCAACCAACCACCATCAACTAACAACTAACCACTATCAACTAACATTAAATTTATGACAACACAAACACAAAATTCTACAACATCAGTTTTTTTAGTTAGTGGTGGTGCAAGAGGCATTACAGCGCAGTGCGTTATCAAATTAGCACAGCATCAACCTGGGAAGTTTATATTACTTGGTCGGAGTGCGATCGCTCAATCTGAGCCAGAGTTTGCTCAAGGTTGTTTTGAAGAACCTGTACTGAAAAAACGCATCATGGAAAATCTTCTTTCTCAAGGAGAGAAGCCTACACCCATGAGTGTACAAAAAGTTTATAACAACATTATTTCCAGCCGAGAAATTAAAGAGACAATTTCCAGCATTGAAAAGGCAGGAAGCACGGCAGAATATATCAGCGTCGATGTTACAGATCCTATCGCCTTGCAAGAGAAAATTGCCGCTGTTGTCAAGCGTACAGGTGCTATTACTGGCATTATACATGGTGCTGGTAATTTAGCCGATAAGTTGATTGAAAAGAAAACTGAGCAGGATTTTGAAAAGGTTTACACGGCAAAAGTTAAGGGGTTAGAAAATCTTTTAGCTTGCGTACATCCCAGCCAACTGCAACATTTAGTTTTGTTTTCTTCCGTAGCAGGTTTTTATGGGAATATTGGACAAACTGATTATGCGATCGCCAACGAAATTCTCAACAAATCGGCTCATCTAATTAAACAAAAATATCCCGGTTGTCACGTCGTCGCTATCAACTGGGGTGGTTGGGATAGCGGAATGGTGACACCAGAACTGAAAAAAGCCTTTGCCGAAAGAGGAATTGATATTATTCCCGTAGAAGTCGGCACAAAAATGTTAGTTAAAGAACTCAATGCTATTAATCGCGCTACCACACAAGTAGTCATCGGTAGTCCAATTACTCCACCACCAGCAGAGTTAGATTCTGAACTACGCACCTATCGCATTCGTCGCAAAATGACACTAGAAGCTAATCCCTTTTTAGTGGATCATACAATCGCTGGTTCTCAAGTTTTGCCAGCAACCTGCGCGATGTCATGGATGATTAACGCTTGCGAAGAACTGTATCCAGGTTATACATATAACAGTTGTCGAGAATTTAAAGTATTGAAAGGAATTACCTTCAATCAAACCTTAGCGAACGAACATATTTTAGAACTGCAAGAAATTGCTAAAGTTGGTTCTCAAAGTATCGAATTTCAAGCTACAATTTTGAGTAAAACTCCCGAAGGAAAAACTCACTATCATTTCAAAGCTTTTGTAACCCTTCTGCGAGAAATGCCAGCCGTTCCTATCTATAATGGACTTAATCTAGAAGAAGATAACATCATTACCACCACTGGTAAAGCTTTTTATCAAAATGGAGATTCCACCTTATTTCACGGACCAGCCTTTCAAAAAATCACCAGAGTTTTAAACATCAGTTCCGAAAAAATTACTGTAGAATGTCTTTGGGAAAACATCACAGAACAACAACAAGGACAATTTCCAGTTCGCTGGCACAATCCTTACACAACTGACTTGAGTACACAATCCTTATGGATTTGGTTAAGCCATTTGCATCAAGAAGTTTGTTTACCCGGACAGTTAACTCATTCCGAACAGTTTGCAGTCACACCATGCAACGAACCATTTTATGTTTCGTGCGAAATCGAAGGAAAAACACAAACCAGCGTCACAGCTAATTTCATTCTACACAGTCGCCAAGGAGAAATTTACTCACGCATTATGGGAGCAAAAGCCGTAATTTGGCCCATGCAATTATCCAAGCGTAAGTAATTTGAGCGCTAAAGCGCTCACTACGAATTTGTCATTTTTTAGTTTCTTCCCACATCTTTCTCTGCGTTCTCTGCGTCTCTGCGGTTTGTAAATAAATATTTCTTAAGTGGGAAACGAGTAACATTACTTCCAGTCCGACAACAGCGTAAATCCTGATAAATCCTTTTCAGTTTGGGGAATAGCGTAAATCCTTTCAAGTTCGGGGATTCAGTAGACTTCTTGCATAAATCAAAAAAAAGAACCCCACCCCGCCTTTGACATAAGTCAAAGTCTCCCCTCTACCACGGGGTGGAGGGGCTGGGGGTGGGGTGTTAGGAGACTTTTGCAAGAGGTCAAGTAATTACTGATACCAAGTTGCATAGACGTAAAAAAGTTATCTCAAAACGAGAATCCCGGTTTCTTGGAGAAACCGGGATTATAAGAGGAGAGAATGACATCTTTACTCGCAACTTGGTATAAGACAATTCAAATTTGAATTGACTCCCTTTTGCTAAACCCAAACGAGGATATCAGCAGTGGAGAAAATCGCCATAATTGGCTTATCATGCCTTTTCCCTGGGGCTAAAAACCCAGAAGAATTCTGGCAGAATCTTAACGAAGAAAAAGATTCAATATCATCTCTAACTATTGAGGATATCGGAGTAGATCCCGCAATATTTTACGATTCAGTAAAAGGGAAACCCGAAACAATATATAACCTCAATGGAGGATTTGTCCGTAACTTTAAATTTCAGCCAACTGAATATAATTTACCACCCGAACTACTTGCTAGTTTGGATAACACTTTTCAATGGTCGCTGTACGCTGCTAAACAAGCGATTCAGCAAAGTGGTTATTTAGGCAATCAAGCTGTACTCTCTAAATGCGGCGTAATTTTAGGTACTTTATCTTTACCTACAAAAGCTTCTAATCAATTGTTTGCTCCTATTTATCAGCAAACAATACAGCCAGCAATTCAGGAACTTTTGCAAGATAAAGACTTTCATTTGCCTTCTTTACCGACATCTATCAAAGCGTCTCCTTATAACGCTATGATATCAGGATTTCCAGCAGCGATGGTCGCTCAAGCTCTGTCTTTATCGAATATTCATTTTTGCTTAGACGCAGCTTGTTCTTCACCTTCATATGCGATTAAACTAGCATCTCATTATTTGCGATCGCATAAAGCTGACTTAATGCTAGCTGGGGGAATTAGTTGTGCCGATCCGCTCTTTTTGCGAATGTTCTTTTGTGGTATCCAAGGATATCCCGAAAATGACCTCAGCCGTCCTTTAGACAACACATCCAGAGGGCTAATTACCGCCGATGGTATAGGGATGTTTGTCTTAAAAAGACACAGTGATGCTATCAGAGATGGCGATAACATTTTAGCGACAATTTGCGGCATTGGACTCTCAAACGATGGTAGGGGCAAGCATTTATTAAGTCCTAATTCTCAAGGGCAAATTCTCGCTTTTGAGCGAGCATACACTGAAGCTGAACTTAGCCCCAAAGATATCGATTACATGGAGTGCCATGCTACCGGCACATTATTAGGAGATACCACCGAATTTAACTCTGTCGAAACATTTTTTGGTGAACATCAAGCAACACCTTTAGTCGGTTCTGTGAAGGCAAATGTCGGACACCTAATGGTTGCTGCCGGTTCGGTGAGCTTAATGAAAGTCATTTTAAGCATGTGTGGAAATGTAATTCCCGCAACAATAAATGTCACCGATCCAATCGGCTCTAATGACAATGTAATTGCACCTAAAAGAATTGTTATAAATGCCACTAAATGGCGCGGAAAAGCATCAGTTAAACGTGCAGCTATAAGTGCTTTTGGTTTTGGTGGAACTAACGCTCATTTAATTCTCGAAAGAGGGGAAAAAGAAAATGACTGAACAATCTGCAAAAATTGCCATCGTCGGTATGGATGCCTTTTTTGGTGAGTGTAATGGATTAGATGCTTTTGAACGTAGCATTTATGACGGAACACAGCATTTTATTTCTTTACCACCGAAAAGATGGCAAGGTATCGAAGAGCAAGAAACCTTACTTAAGAAGTACGATTTACCAGAAGGCAAAGCACCAATAGGAGCATACATTAAAGATTTTGAAATCGATACTTTCGCTTACAAAATTCCGCCGAATGAAGTAGAAAAGTTAAATCCGCAACAATTATTACTGCTAAAAGTTGCCGATCGCGCTTTGAAAGATGCACAAATTAAAGAAGGTGAAAATGTCGCAGTAATTATTGCTGCTGAAACCGAACTTTCTGTTCATCAGTTACAGCAAAGATGGAATTTCTCTTGGCAAATAAAAGATGGTTTAAACGCTGGAGAAATTTCCTTACCCACCGAAAAAGTTACTCAATTAGAAACGATTGTTAAAGACGGACTTCACCATCAAGTTGATATTGGTGAATATCTTAGTTACATCGGTAACATCATGGCGAGTCGGATTTCTTCGCTGTGGAATTTTAGCGGTCCTTCCTTCACCATCACAGCAGTAGAAAATTCTGCTCTCAAAGCGCTGGAAGTGGCAGAAATGCTGCTTACTTCCGGAGAAGTTGATACTGTGCTAGTTGGTGCCGTCGATTTGGCTGGCGGTCTGGAAAATGTATTATTGCGGAGCAAGTTAGCTAAAATTAATACAGGTGTTCCAACTCTCAGTTATGACCAAAAAGTTGACGGCTGGATGGTTGGTGAAGGTGCGGGAGCAGTTGTCCTCAAGCGTCACGACACCGCACTAGAAAGAAATGAACGCATCTATGCAGTCATTGATGCTCTTAGCTTTGGACAAGGGTATCATACTGCAACTCAACTAAATAGCGGTATTGTCACCGCAGATACAGAAACTGTCAACTCTGTCTGCAAACAAGCTTTTCAGATTGCAGGTATTGAACCGAAAGAGATTAAGTATCTCGAAGTGTACGGTAGTGGGGTTCCCCAAGAAGACGAAGCGGAAATTGCCGGGTTACTGCAAGCTTATCCTCCGACTGGGGATGGATTAGATTGTGCGATAGGTAGTGTGAAAGCTAACATCGGTCATACCTTTGTGGCATCGGGAATCGCTAGCTTGATAAAAACCGCTTTGTGTCTGTATCACAGATATATTCCCGGATGCCCGAAGTGGTCTGGAGTGAAAACGCCGCAAGTTTGGCAAGGTAGTCCTTTTTACGTTGCTACCGAATCTAGACCTTGGTTTCTCGGCAAAGAAAGCACGCGCAGAGTAGCAGCAATTAACAGCATGGGCATAGATGGGACATTTGCCCACGTCATCTTGTCGGAACAACCGAACCAGAAAGAACGCAGCAGCACATATTTACAGCAAACGCCATTTTATTTGTTTCCAATTGCAGCAAGCGATCGCACAGAATTACTACAGCATCTTACCGCACTTCAACAAAGCATCGAAAAGTCTACTTCTCTCTCAGCTACTGCTAGCAATACCTTTACAACCTTCCAACAGAATCCTCAAGCAAAATACGCTCTCTCCATTCTTGGACGTAACAAAAAAGAATTAACTAGAGAAATCGAATCTGCCCGCAAAGGTGTAAATAATGCCTTTGAAAAAGATATAGATTGGCTAACACCTCTTGGTAGTTATTTTACGGCTAAACCATTAGGTAAACAAGGCGGTATTGCTTACGTTTATCCAGCAGCAGTTAACGCTTATGTTGGTCTTGGTCGGAATTTGTTTCGCTTATTTCCGAAAGTCCATAATGACGAGATTGTTCAAAGTCTTTACAAACGTGCTGCTGACGTTGAGAGATTGGTATTTCCCAGAAGCTTGAATAAGTTGACAACCAGACAATTAGAAACTCTGGAAAAGCAACTTTTAGATGATTCTTTGGCATTATTTGAAGCCGAAATGCTTCATACCAGACTCACAACAACAATTATCCAAGACGATTTTCAAATCAAGCCAAAATTTGTCTTTGGATATAGCTTGGGTGAAACTAGCATGATGGTTGCTCAAGGAATTTGGAGTAACTTTTACCAAGGAAGTAACAACTTTAACTCATCTCCTTTGTTTGGTGAGAGATTATCTGGTGCAAAAAACGCCGTTCGCGAATATTGGGGATTACCAAAAGCAACATCAAACGACAACAATTTTTGGAGTAACTATGTATTGATAGCATCAGCATTTGAGGTGCAAGAGTGTATTAAAAATGAGAACCGCGTTTATTTGACTCAAATTAATACACCCGAAGAAGTTGTAATTGCTGGTGAAACAGCAGCTTGTGAGAGAGTAATTAAAACTTTGGGTTGCGATGCTTTCCGCGCTCCCTTCGACCACGTAATACATTGCGAACCGATGCAATCGGAGTACGAAGAACTAGTTAAAGTTAACACATTACCAACAAGTAAAAAGCTTCCTGATGCTACTTTTTACTCAGCATTAGAGCATAAACCGATTGTACTTGAAAGTCAGGCGATCGCGCACAGTGTCGCCAAAGTTCTTTGTTCACAACTTGATTTTCTCCAATTAGTTAATCAAGTCTACTCTGATGGAGCCAAAATCTTTATCGAAGCTGGTGCAGGTAGTGTTTGTTCTCGGTGGATTGACAAAATTCTCGATGGTAAAGAACATCTCACCGTATCCCTAAATCGAAGAGGTGTAGACGACCATACATCTTTTGTCAAAGCATTAGCGAAACTCGTCAGCCATCGAGTTGAACTCGACTTATCACCACTCTACATTCAGGCAAAAGAAACTAAAAGTCAACGATTACCAACAATCAGAAATATCACCTTGGGTGGTAAGCCAATTCTTTCTACAATCCTGAGTGAAGAAAACCGGAAACTTTTCCAAAATCAAGCTCATAAAAAAGTAGTAAAACGTATTCCCACCCAAGAACAAACTAGAGAACTGATAAATTCTTCCAAAGCTGGTAGCAAACACAACAATATTCCCCCATCTCAAACAAAACAAGAGGAAGTTACCATGAAAAATATCATTGATAACAGTTTTCAGCCTAGAGAAATATCACAATCTTATCAGTCCACCGCTACAAAAGAGAGAATTACTCAATCGATTCCTCGTCCACCCGTTGTAACTGAGATAAATCACACAGTAAATCTAAATGATTTACGTAATTCTCAGTATCAAAAATTGAGTAACAACAATTCAAGCATTACAAAAACTCACACCGCGTTTTTACAAGCTAGACAGGAATTTAGCCAGCAAATGAGTGAAATCATTCAATTACAGTTAGCCTGCGCCGAAAATTTGCTGAATCAATAAAGTAAATTACAGTAGAGACGTTCCGGCGGAACGTCTCTACCCCATTACCCATTTATTACTTACAATTCGAGGGTTAACCACATTGAAAACTGTAGATACATTATCGAGTAAATATAATGATGGGCTTCGTTTTTCTGCCTCATCTTACAACCAAAATCAGCTTTGGAAATGTTCCTTAGATTGTGTATCTTTTGACCGCCAAGGTATCAAAGAAAAACTTTTGGCTATAGATAAACCTACTTATATCGTAAGAGTTGAAGGCAGAATCGGTGTCACTAACGAAGGTTATTCTTGTCCTAACGAACATAGCGGTAAACCAGGAACAGTAGAACTACTGATGGCTGTTCCACCAATTTCAATTCAAAACTTAGGCGATCCCACTTTTCTATCTTCTCATAATGTTAAATATGCCTATGCGACTGGTGCAATGGCTGGGGGTATTGCTTCCGAAGAAATGGTGATTGCACTAGGAAAAGCAAAAATTTTGAGTTCCTTTGGTGCAGGTGGATTAAGTCCAGAACGTCTGGAAGTAGCTATTAAACGCATTCAAGAAGCTTTACCTTATGGTCCCTACGCTTTTAATTTAATTCACAGTCCCAACGAACCTACTATTGAACGTCGTGCAGTAGATTTATACCTTAAATATGGCGTAAAAACTGTAGAAGCTTCGGCATTTTTAGACTTAACTCTCAACATTGTTTATTATCGGGTTGCTGGATTAAGTTTGAATGCAGCAAATGAAATCGAAATTAAAAACAAAGTCCTTGCGAAAATTTCGCGCCGAGAAGTTGCTAGCAAATTTCTGCAACCAGCACCAACAAAAATTATCAAAGAACTACTTCAACAAGGATTAATTACTGAATTACAGGCTAATTTAGCAGCCAAAGTTCCAATGGCTGATGATATTATTGCCGAAGCCGATTCTGGTGGTCATACAGACAATCGTCCCCTAGTTTGTATGTTACCTTCAATTATTGCCTTGAGAGATGAAATTCAAGAACAATATCAATACGAAAAACCGATTAGAGTTGGTGTAGCTGGAGGAATTGCCACCCCAGAATCAGCGTTAGCTGCCTTTATGATGGGTGCTGCTTTTGTAGTTACTGGTTCAATTAATCAGTCGTGTATTGAATCTGGAGCTTGCGAACATACTAAGAAATTGCTAGCTCAAGCAGAAATGGCTGATGTGATTATGGCACCAGCAGCAGATATGTTTGAAATGGGGGTAAAACTTCAAGTTCTCAAAAGAGCAACTCTCTTCCCGATGAGAGCGCAGAAATTATATGAGTTATATAGAAGTTATAACTCGGTTGAAGAAATTCCTCTTGCGGAAAGAGAGAAATTAGAAAAACAAGTTTTCCGCAAAACTATAGCTGAAGTATGGGAAGGAACTGCTGCTTATTTATCGCAAAAGAATCCGGAAAAATTGGCGAAAGCAGTCAATAATCCTAAGTTAAAAATGGCTCTAATTTTTCGCTGGTATTTAGGCTTATCTTCGCGTTGGTCTAGTTCTGGTGAAAAAGGTCGAGAAGTCGATTATCAAATTTGGTGCGGTCCAGCGATGGGTAGCTTTAATGACTGGGTGCGCGGTTCCTATTTGTCTGAGCCAGAAAATCGCCGAGTCGTTGATGTAGCTGATCACATCATGACAGGAGCCGCATTTTTATATCGCATACAAAATCTGAAGATTCAAGGATTGCAAGTAGCAGATTTTTACAGTCAATATCGTCCGGAAGTTTCTAAGTTTTAGGTGTGTAAATGAGCTTATCAAATACTGCAAATCAGCCTCATAGTGCTGAAGATATCCAAAGTTTTTTAGTGTCAAATATTGCTGAATTGCTCAAAGTCGAAATTGATGAGATAGATATCCAAGAAAACTTGGAAAACTACGGTTTGAGTTCAGCACAGGCAATGATGATTGTCAGTAGATTGGAAGATTTACTTGGTTTTCAACCGTCTCCTGTTCTACTCTGGCATTATCCCAATATCGAATCACTTTCACAGCGTTTAGCTGAAGAATCAGAAGATACAAAAGTTATCGGTGAGTCAAATTCGGTTATCAAAAATACAACCCCTATTGTAGATTTGAAAGCTGAAGCTGTTCTCGATTCTAGCATCCGTCCTGTCACACTATCTTTTCAGCCTGTACTTGAACCAGAACGAATTTTTCTAACTGGTGGAACTGGTTTTCTCGGAGCTTTCTTAATCGAAGAATTGCTACAGCAAACCCAAGCTACTATCTATTGCTTGGTACGTGCTGCCAATGTAGAGGAAGGTAAAAATAAACTAATAAAAAATCTCCGACAGTATGCACTTTGGGATGATAAATTTAATTCCAGAATCATTCCTGTTGTTGGCGATTTGTCTGAGCCATTGTTAGGAATTGGTGCTGAACAATTTCAAATGTTGGCGACAAACATTGACACTATTTATCATAGTGCTGCTTTGTTGAATTATGTTTATCCCTATTCAGCACTGAAAGCAGCCAATGTTCTGGGAACTCAGGAAATTTTGAAATTAGCATGTCAAATCAAAGTTAAACCTGTACATTATGTTTCCAGTGTGGCTGTTTTTGAATCTAATGCTTATGCTGGTAAAGTTGTCAAAGAAGACGATGAATTTGAGCATTGGGAAGGTATTCATCTTGGTTATTCTCAAACAAAATGGGTTGCAGAAAAGTTAGTTAAAATTGCAGGCGATCGCGGACTCCCAATTACTATCCACAGACCCCCATTAATAGCCGGACACAGCCAAACAGGTGTTTCCAACACACACGATTTTATCTGTTTGATGGCAAAAGGCTGTCTGCAAATGGGAAGTTTTCCCGAAGTAGATTATATGTTGGATATGTCTCCTGTAGACTATGTAAGTAAAGCTATTGTTCATCTATCTAGACAAAAAGAATCGATAGGTAAAGCTTTTCACTTGCAACATCCTCAACCTGTTCCTTTAACTGTTTTAGTTGATTGGGTGCGCTCGTTTGGTTATCCAGTTGATGTGATTTCTTACGATGCTTGGCAAGAGAAATTAATTAACAATGTGACTTCTGCCGAAAATCCTTTATACACCCTGCGACCCTTTTTGCTTGAGCGTAGGTCTGAAGAACAATTGACAATTCCCGATTTGTATTTGAAAGCAAGAAGACCTGAAATCAGTTGTGAGGATACCCTGAATGCATTAGCAGGAAGTGGGGTTGTTTGTGCGCCAATTGACTCAAAATTGTTTATGACTTATACCGCTTATTTAATTGAAAGCGGTTTCTTAAATCTGGCTGACTAAATAAGGGGTTATATCTAGTAGTAAGCACTTCAGTGCTTTTAAAACAAGCGCTGAAGCGCTTATTACATTGCATTTCACAAAAACACAAAAGAAATTTATGAACCTTGAAAACAAAACTTTACTGATAACCGGAATTGGGGGATTTATTGGCTTGCGTGCTACCGAGTTAGCGATCGCTCGCAATATGCATGTTCGCGGACTCCAACACTCCCTAGCTAAGGCAAAACTAGCCCAAAACCTCGGTGCAGAAGTCGCTATCGGTAGCATCACCGATCCAATTGCAGCCTCACACGCTTGCCAAGGCGTTGATATTGTACTGCATACAGCCGCCCTGGTGAAAGAAGGAGGCGCATTAGAAGAATTTCGCCAGGTAAATGTTGGTGGAAGCTTAAATATGGCTAACGCTGCCAAAAACGCTGGGGCAAAAATCTTTATTCACACTTCCAGCGTCATGGTATATGGCTTTAACTATCCCAACAAAGTGACAGAATCAGGACCCTTTTACGGTGATAATAATCCTTACTGTCAGACTAAAATCGAAGCCGAAAAAGAACTCTTAAAACTAAATTCGCCCGATTTTGGCGTAATTATTATTCGACCCGCAGATGTCTATGGACCGGGAAGCCACTCTTGGGTAATTCGTCCGCTTTCACTGATGCATCAAAGAAAGTTTTTTCTACCCAACGGTGGAAGCGGAGTCATGAATCATGTATATATAGATAACTTGATTGATGCAATTTTTCTCGCTATCGAAAAAGAAGCTTACGGAGAAGCTTTTAATATCACTGATGGGCAAGAAACTACTTGGAAAGAATATGCTACTCGTTTAGCTAAAGTTGCAAATTTACCTAAACCTTTCTCTCTTCCTGCATCTGTTGTTAAGTTTTTAATTAAGCTGCAATGTTTGCAACAAAAAATGTTAGGTCAAGAAGTTGATATTTTGCCGGAATCTATCGATTTTTTAACTCGACGTTATGCTTATTCGATTGAAAAAGCAAAGAATCAGTTAGGTTTTACGCCGAATGTTTCTTTAGAAGAAGGGATGGAACGTGTCCGGCAATGGTTGGAAAAAACAGATATGAAAAAATTAATTTAGTAATAATAGCTTGGTTATAAAGTGAATGTTAACTCTTAAGAAACACATTTTGTAGGGTTAGAAATAAAAATATGTTTCTTAAGAGTTAATGTGGTTAGGACTGACGTATTGACAAGATACTAATAAACATTGATAGAGGGCTTTGGTTAAATCTAGCTTCTTAAAAGACCGTTTTATACGAACCATGTTCAATGTCTTCAAGCATAGTAGTCTTTACAAATGGTTTCCAGCCAAGCTCTTTTTCAGCTTTTGAACAGGAAATTTGGTTGTTGAGTGAAAAGAAAGTAGCTACCGCTATTCCCCAAGCTTGAATGGCTTCTTCTTTTGACATAGAGCCAACTTTACATCCAAGCATTCGTGCAACTGCCTCGGTTATAGCTTTGCTGGTAATCCCTGACTCAGAAACAGCATGATAAACAGAACCCGCTTTTCCATTTTGCAAAGCTTGAATATAAAGTTCTGCTGCATCATCGACATGAACAACTGAGTATTTGAAGTTTCCCGGTTCAATGTACCGAGCGACACCTGTTTGATTGGCATCCTTAATGAGGAAGGGAATAAACTGGCTTCCACCACGTCCGTAGATGAAAATTGGTAGACGTAACGCAACGCTACGGATATTTTGCTGTGAGGCATTAACTATATCTTGTTCAGCAGCAGCTCTGCCTGCTAACTCTCCTTGAAACTCAAAACTTTCCTCATCATCAATGACGCGATCTCCCGTATCTCCAAGCAAACCCGTTCCCGATGTCGCAATGAATGCTTTTCCTGAATTTGCTAGAGCTTCTGTGAATGCAGCTATCACATCTCTTTCTGTTTTTACTGCACCAGCAAAATCACTGTAGTCATGAATAAATGCGGTATGAATCACTGCATCTGCTTTGCGTGCAGCTTCAATAAGTTTTTCTCTGTCTTGTAAAGTTCCTAAAACTGACTCTATCCCTAGCTCTTTAAGCTTTTGTGCAGACGCTTCACTTCTTGCCAAACCAAAAACATTGTGACCTGTTTCTTTGAGTCTTTGGGCAACAATTGAACCGATATATCCGGTTGCTCCTGTAAGGAAAATATTCATGTCTCACTCCTCTTAATTCGACATGTTGCTGCGGTCTAATGAACTTAAAAATTGCAAATTCTATTTACAATAATCACTTCTGTTTCCAATCGCATCTACCTGCGGTCTAACTCTTTATTAAACAGACTTTTTCTACTTAATCCACTTTATACAGGTCATTAGTTTACCAATAATCCTGGCGATCAAAATCTTGGTAAGAGTAGGTTGAGGCAATTAGTCTTGCAGGTCGCTACAGGTCATTTAATACAAATGTCTAAATCAATATTGCCAACATTGCAAATGCAAGTTTTGCCCAGCAACCGCAACAGCAGCAAGATAATTATTAGCAGGTATCAATTCTGTTAAACTCCAGTCTTCAGATTGTAAACTGGCTGGTTGTGTTGGTGTGAGCAAAATCTCTACTTGCTCTAATTGAGATAATCCGGCACCAGTTGCTTTTAAATAAGCTTCTTTGCAAGTCCAGTAACGAAAAAAGACTTGTTGCTGTTGGTTGGGAGGAAGCGATCGCACTACCTCATATTCTCTTTTTGTAAAAAACCTCTTTGCCAAAGCTTCTACTTCAGTATTTTCACGTATACATTCTAAATCTACACCAATCAAATGCCTGCAAACTCCATACAGCGCTAACCCCTGCGAATGAGACAAGTTAAACGACAGCCCACTAGTAGCAAATTTATCACCTAAAATCGGTTTGCCACGAGCTTCATAATCAAATCGCAGCGTTTGCGGTTCAACACCCAAATAGCGACCCAATATAGTTCGCAGAATACCACGACCAGCGATGAAATGCTGCCGATGCTGTTCAAAATAAAACCGCTCCGCTCGACAAAGTTCATCACTGGATAAAGTTTCTGCCAATTCTTGCAATTGTAATTGCGATCGCGAAAGCTCAACTCGCCACACATGAACATCATCCACCGACAAACTTAAATCTGTCGGTGCTTTTAGCCATTGGTCATTTGTCACAAGAGTTGGTTGTTAGTGGATAGTGGATAATTGTTAGTTGTTAGTGGATAGTGGATAGTTGTTAGTTGTCCTCCTTGTCCTCTTTGTCCTCCTTGTCCCCCTCATCTCCTCATCCCCCCCATCTCCTTGTCCCCCCCTCTCCCCCTCTCCCCATCTCCCCCTCTCCCACTCCTCTCCCCCAGCCATTCTAAAATCCGATTCCAAGCCCACCACGGGTCTGGGTCTTTTGCTTGCCGCTGTCCTTCTTTGCTGCTCAAATAGCCTATATGACCGCCGTAAGGGGTAAGTAACAAATCTATCACCGGATTCTCCTCACAAGCGGCTTCTAATTCTGGGACGATCGCTGGATGAAAAAATGGGTCATCCTGGGCGTATATAATCAAAGTTGGTTTTTCTAACTTTGGCAGCAGTTGTAAAGCGCTGCTTGCTTTGTAATAAGCTTCGACGGTAGGAAAACCCAATCGCGGAATTACCAGTTCTTCATCAAAACCCCAAATGCTGTTAGCGCGTTTAATCGCTGCGGGGTCTAGGGTTCCCGGATGCAGATCGTGGATTCGCCATGCGAGTTTTTTTAAATTGCGGGCGATACCAGCTTCAAAATATTTACCAACGGGTTGTCTAACTAAATAAGTAAGCGATCGCAAAGAATCCAAACTCGGACAAATTACCGCACCACCGCCAATCTCACTTTCTGTTATTCCTATATTATTTCCTCTAGTTAATTCTACAGCGGCTTTGAGCGCCCATAACGCCAATTGTCCTCCTAAAGAATATCCTGTAAACCAAAACTTTCCAGGGCATCCCATAGCCTTAGCAGCTGCCGCTATGCGAACAAAATCTTCCCCCTCATACAAACCATCGCTGGTCAAAGTCGGCGATAATTCTGCGGTTTTGCCGTGTGCCCGCCAATCAAACAACACTATCGCGTATCCTTGAGCGTATGCTTTGCGTCCCAGCACTCTCAAAATCCATTCTTTTTCTAACTCGCCTGTAATGCCGTAAGTACCGACAATCGTGCTATGAGCATTTTTTGGTATAGCAACCAAGCCATAAATTGGTACACCTTGCCCACCTGTAAATATTTTTTCTTCATAAGGTGGCTCGGGATGTGGAGTAGTATCCCAATAACGTTTGCCCCACAAAGCGGCATATATAGTCATTTGGACACCGTTTCGCAAAAATCGAGGCGGATTGTAAGCAGCGTAACACATAATATATAGATTTTAATGTACTTTAGTCTTAATGTTTATTTTAGATTTAAAATCTTTTTTATAATCAGTAAAGCAATCTTTGTATCTCCCAAAGATTCTTAATTATCCTTAACTAGTAGTAGTAAATTTTTACGAATGCCGAGGATTCTTGTCATAGACGATGACCCAGCGATTTCCGAACTTGTAGCCGTCAACTTGGAAATGGCTGGCTACGATGTCAGCCAAGCTGAAGACGGCATCAAAGGTCAGGCGCTCGCTCTCCAGCTGCAACCAGACTTGATCATGCTCGATCTGATGTTGCCCAGAGTAGATGGATTTACCGTTTGCCAACGCCTGCGACGGGACGATCGCACCTCTGAAATTCCCGTGTTGATGTTGACGGCTTTAAGCCAGACTCAAGATAAAGTAGAAGGCTTCAATGCCGGCGCGGATGACTACCTCACCAAGCCGTTTGAAGTAGAAGAAATGCTGGCGCGGGTACGAGCATTATTGCGCCGTACTGACCGCATTCCCCAAGCTGCCAAGCACAGCGAAATTCTCAATTATGGACCGTTGACCCTCGTTCCGGAAAGATTTGAGGCGATATGGTTCCATGAAACTGTGAAACTGACTCACTTGGAATTTGAGTTACTTCACTGTTTATTGCAACGTCACGGACAGACAGTTTCTCCTAGCGAAATCCTTCGGGAAGTCTGGGGCTACGATCCAGATGATGACATTGAAACGATTCGAGTGCATATCCGCCATCTGAGAACCAAGCTAGAACCAGACCCCCGCCATCCGCGCTACATCAAGACGGTATATGGTGCGGGATACTGCCTTGAGTTACCCAGCGTTCCTCCATCCACTGAGAGTGCTTCCACTTCAGTAGTCGAGTAAAATAACTCTCAATTGGGTCAGTTTAAGACATAAATTGGCACTCTCAGACTGAAAAAATTCAGAGAGTGCCAATCTTGCTTTATGTATTCAATTTTCCGAAAAATTCAGCCATTTGCGGATTTCCGGCAGGAAATCAGGTAGATGCCTAAGAGGGACAAACCAGCAACAGTCCCAGGTTCGGGAATCGTTTTTGAATCTGGTGGAACAAGAGTGATTTTAGCAAAAATAGCTGCTGTGGTTTTTTCTCCTTCAAGAACTCGAAACTCGCTGACATCAGTAGTGCTTCCCTTTTCTCTAAAGCCAGTTAGCGAGAGTGTATATTTCTTGTCAGCAAAGGTAAAATTGCGATTGCCAAAGTTTTTACCCACATAAACAAAATCTGCGTTATCGGCAGGATCTGGTGAATCGTTGGGTGTATTTTTTAGATGAAAGTCGAAGTTAAAAACTTCACTAACATTAATGCGATCGCCAAATGATACATGGAGATTTAAAGGTACAAAATCAACGCTTGTACCTGGTGTTACCGATCCATTAAAGTAAGTCAAATCACCTATCTTAAATAAAGATCCCATTTCACTAGAAAATGAATCTCCACTAAAGATAAGTTGATTTTGACCCGTGCCAAAATCATCAGCATCTCCCCAGCTAAATGAATTACTTCCCACACCTGAATAGATGGGTTTGGTATTCATGCTTCCTGGAGTAGGTTTTCCCCACACACCACTCGATTCACCTGAAAAAGTTAGAGCTTGAGCTTGACTGGAGAAACCAAGCGCTGTTAAAGCAGTAACAGTTAAAGCAGACAAAGTAGTAACAAAAACTGAACTTAGTTTCATAGTTAGGCTACAACTCCTATCCAGGAGTTCGTCTCAAGTAGGCGACCCGTCCACAGTAGTAAATACACGGAACACATGCCAACCTATTATTGTCATTTTCATGAAATCTTTATATTCAATTCGTAATTTCTTCTCAAAAGAGTTTATTTTCTAAACAGCTTTTGATGCTCTTGGCTGGAAATTTTCAGTAGTTTGATGCCTGTATTAGTCTAAATTGATTTGTAGATGCTTAGTAGACTGCTCTGATGAAGAACTACTGAAAATATTGGTCGGTAGACTGCTCAGTTTTTCACAAAATAATCACTTGATACAAGTATCTTGCTTATTAGCAAGCATACTCATATAGTCTCTACGTATTTAACCCTGTGTTTTTATAATAACAAAAAATTGGTAATTTCTAGTGGCGATTACTTATTCCGTCAGAGAAAAATACACATTGAATCGGGCAATGGGCAATTGTTTAATGGGCATTGGGCAATGGGCATTGGGCAATGGGCATTGGGCAATGGGCATTGGTAATAATTCTTTTTTTTCCCTTTTCCCTGTCTTGAAAAAGTCTGATCGGAGGAAACCTCCGCTCAGATTTTCCGCTTTTCCCTTTTCCCTTTCCCCCTCTTTAAATCCCCATGCCCCATGCCCCATGCCCTATGCCCAATGCCCCATGCCCCATGCCCCATGCCCTATGCCCTATGCCCAATGCCCCATGCCCGATGCCCAATGCCCCACTCCCCCACTCCCCTTAGGGCGCGAGGGCGTTACCGCGAAGTAGACTAGCAATAGTCTTTGCGGTAATTTTCAGTTGAACGATCGGGTTTGCCGGAACAACCGTTTTATACAGATAGCTATCAAAAGTTAGCCGTTGCACATCCATGTCACCGCACATTTCTACAAATGCTTCGCGGGTAGCATCGGAACGATAAAAGACATTTTGCAGGATGTCCAACACTTTGTAGGTGAGTCCGTATTTTTTATCCCAACGCTTCAAGTAAACCTTAAGGTCTGCTTCCGTGGGAATACGAACACCGCCGTTAGACATTTCTACAATCGTTTCCGCACACATCCGCCCGGATTTAGCGGCAAAGTAAATGCCTTCACCAGAGGACTTGGTAACGTAACCAGCAGCATCACCTACTAAAGCGATGCGACCGACAACGCGACGGGGACGGGGATGTTCGGGAATCGGGTGTGCTTCGACTTTGATAATTTGACCGCCGGCGAGTTTTCGGGCAGCGCGGGCACGGATACCAGCTTGTAGTTGTTTGATGCTGGCTTTGTTAACCTGCATTGTGCCGGTACCGACGGCTACGTGGTCGTATTTGGGGAAAACCCAGGCATAAAAGTCGGTAGAAACGTCATCGCCAACGTACATTTCGGCGAGGTCGTTGTAATATGCCATTTTGTCTTGAGGTAGACGAATGCGCTCTTGGAAAGCGATCGCATAATTATAATCCCCAGCATCCATCTCTTTGGCTATGCGGGAATTTGCTCCATCTGCGCCAATAATTAAATCAACTTTTAGGGTTTTCGCAATACCCTGTGCGCCGCTTTCCGTATGGTCAACGTAATGGATGGTATACGGGTCTGTATTGTTTGTGGGAAAATCGAGTTTATGAACAGTGGCATTAATTAAATTTGCGCCGAGTTTTGCCGCACGATTCCGCAAGAAGCCATCCAGCACTTCGCGCCGGCACATTCCTATATATTCATCATCATTTACTAGATTGATATCAACCTCACGGTTCGAGGGCGAAATCATTTTCATTTTCCGCACTCGGCGATCGATAATCTCCGGAGGCAAATCAAATTCACTTACCATGCACAGGGGAATTGCACCACCGCAAGGCTTGGCATTGTCTAGCTTGCGCTCAAATAGGTAAGTTTCAATTCCAGCTTTCGCCAAAGTTTCGGCGGCACAAGAACCAGCTGGACCTGACCCAACAACAGCAACCCGTAGTGTCAAAGGTCTTCTCCCAATCTTGACATTTACCGAAAGCATACTACCACGTACTTTTGGCTCTTTTGTCTCTTTGGCTGACGCAAAAGCGTGAAATGCAACATTCCTTAATTTTTCGCTACAAAAGCCAAAGTTGGGAATTGGGAATGGGGAATGGGGCAGGGGGCAGGGAGACAAGGGGGACAATTACCAATTACCAATGCCCAATTCCCAATGCCCCATGCCCAATTACCAATGCCCAATTCCCAATGCCCCATGCCCAATTACCAATTCCTCATTTTCTGCTTTTGGCACTTTCTCAGTAGTATCACTGATATACCCGCGCCAGCAAATATTATTCCGGCATTTGGTGGTTCCGGTACAGCTACGGATGCTTTTTGGTTATTTTTAGTAGCCCAAGTTTGACTTACAGTCTCTGGTTGCTTGTCCGGCGCTTTGTTTTGGTGTTTGTTGTGTCCATGATGACCACCACCGAAAAGCATCATAAAAGCTAACATTAATTTTGTTGCGGCTTCAACCACAGTATTTCTCCTAACCAGTCAAAATTCTTACACTGGCTCAATATAAACAATGGTCAAAATTTTGACAAGTGTTTGAAGCAAATATGTAAGCCGCCTTCACATACGCTTTGGATAAGATTAAAATTATTTACCACCAATAACCTCTGTGAAGATGAGATCAAGACTGAAGTCCTGATTACAAAAATATTTGATTACGGGCAATTAAATGGACATGATATAAGGTCTGTACGGGGGGTGTGGGATTTTTACCAATAATTTTTAACCGAACCGTATTGGCTTTCAAGCGCAAAGTAGAGACGTTCCGTCAAAACGTCTCGCTCGATAAATTAGGAATTTTATATTAATATTCAGCAAGGCGGAAATAGCTGTATATCCACCTGAGAATTGCCACTTGCTCTAATGCATATTTACCTGAACGCCACCGTAATACTACTGAATATCAAATTTCATCACTTTTGATTTTCATCAAAGATAGTTCCTTCCAGATTTGCTCCTTCCAAGTTTGCCCCATTCAAGTTTGCTTGGTTCAAATCGGCTTGACTCAAATTTGCTTGACTCAAATCTGCAACAGCTAAATCAGCTCCTGTCAAATCAGCTTGATCGAGATTTGCCGCGCTCAGATTTGCCTCGCTCAAATCTGCGTCGCTTAAATTTGCCTCAATCATCTTGGCTACAGTCAATTCAGATTGACTAAGGTTAGCGTTGTTAAAAATTGCTCCCTCTAAAATTGCCCCATCCAAAATTGCTCCACTCAAGTTAGCTTCACTTAAATCGGCATTCGTTAAATTTGCCCCATTCAAGTCTGCTTGAGTTAAACTGCAAGAGCGCAAATTAGCCTGACTCAAATTCGCACCATCAAGTATGGCTCTATCTAAAATTGCCCCACTAAGATCCACTCCTTGCAAAGAAGCTTCACTCAGATTTACTTCTGTAAAATCTCTTTCACCTGCGGCATATTTTGCCAGAAGTTGTTCGGCTTTCATCGGCTTTTCTCCGTAAGGCTTCTGCTATATCAATTAAGCCACAAATTAATCAGAAACACCCCTACCCTGCGATAGTTATTCAATTAACGCATTGGTGTGGGAACCCATTTCTGGAAACCTTCTAGATGAATCCAATAAGCGTTATAGCCAATAAATCCCCAAATCAAACCGGCTAGTATTAGCACAGCTACACCAATTAATCGCCAAGTTCGATTTTTCCAATAGAGTGTTGGCGCGGCACAGATGCCGCCCAACCCTGTTAAAATAAAGCCGATGCCTGATATCAGTGGTTGTTTTGTTAGCCCCAAGCTGATAATGCGCGAACCGATGACGATCGCCACTAAACCAACGAAAAAAGCATAAATCGCTATTGTCAGTAACTCCCATCCTTGAGAAAGAGCGATCGCCGTTGCCATGAACAACGCACCAAATAAAACGGTAGTTTCCCCAAAAGCAATATTAAAGCTACTAATTACGGGCCAAGTCAAGATCATGTGCAAACCAGTCACAAGAGCGATCGCACCCACAATTCCAAAACCCGGAATCCACTGCTTTTGACGAGGGTTATCTATCCCCTCATACAGATAGTAAGCCAGTAAAAACAACCCGGCTACCATGTTGATCAGCATTAGCGTGATGTAATCGATAAACACAATTCACCTCTTGCTCTGGTTCCGGGTTGCTCAAATAGAAGCGAACAAACTCAAACTAACTCAAAGTACAATATCGCTTCTTAAATTTATTTTCAACTCATCTAAAAATGCTTCACTAACCCGTCTTTTTAATACTTTAGTGAATTCATTGTTTACCGCATCTATCCAATGGCATATCTTTGACTAGACCACTGGTTTGATTTTTCATTGTAACTACTTAAAATTTTTTGTTAGACACTTACTTTATTACCTTTCTTTCCCCATCCGGATCTAACTTTCTTATGATAAACACCCCACTCTTGAATACCCCGTTGCTGAAGAATCGCTTTCGCATCGTCTATTTCATCCTTGACATTTTCTAATACGAGTAAAAAATTACCCTCGAACAATTGAGATTTATAAAATTTGGCTCTTTCTTCAGGAATACCCCTTTTTGCTAAAGCACTACTGATACTGTCTTCTTCACCCATTGCGCTTTTAATCCAGGCATTAGTCAACAAAGATACTTTCTCTAAAGAAAAACCTGCGTTTTTCAGTTCACCAAGGGCAGCTTCGACATCTTGACGAATTGAGAATATACCCACAGCGTATTTGCATGTTGTGAAAACCATTTTTACTTATACTCCTTTTAACCAGATTTAACTTAAGCTATATTGACATATTTTTTCATCAGTCATAAGTATAGCTTTAATACATTGATATTTAATATTGATTCTTAAATTAACTGTTACTTAACATTACGATTTTCTTTCTTTATTTAAGTCAGGAAAATCTCACAAATTAAGTAATTTATGAAAAATATGTCAGCGTATCGTGATAATGTCAAAAAAAGTGCAAAATTTCGCATTCTTCATAGTCACAAGATTTCCAAATTTTAGTTTTAAAACTGATATTTATAGGGCATTGCCCAATGCCCATTGCCCAATGCCCAATTCCCAAGGAGGTATTTATGGCAGGTAAATTAGATAATAAAGTAGCAATTATCACCGGAGCATCATCAGGGATTGGTGAAGCCACAGCGATCGCACTCTTCGCAGAAAAGGCAAAAGTGGCGATCGCCGCAAGACGTGGAGAACTCTTAGATAAATTGGCACAACGCATTGAAGCTAGTGGTGGCGAGGCTTTGCCAATTGTTGCCGATTTGACTGACGAAACTCAAGCGAAGAATTTGGTGCAAAAGGTACATGCTCATTACGGTCGCGTAGATATACTGATAAATAATGCAGGCTTGGCATTAGCTGGTGATATTGATGGCGCGGATACCTCAGATTGGCGACGGATGATAGACATTAACCTTTTGGGAGTGCTTTATGTGACTCATGCTACTCTACCAATATTTAAAGCGCAAAAAGCGGGGCATATCGTTAACATCTCCTCAGTGGCGGGTAGGACAGCGCGGGCGGGCATCGGTGTTTATAATTTGACAAAATGGGGTATCAACGGTTTTTCCGAAGCGTTGCGGCAAGAAGTATACAAAGACAATATCCGCGTTACCATCGTTGAACCTGGGATGGTAGACACAGAAATAGACAGTCATATAACTGATGCGATCGCTAAACAGCGTACCATAGAAAGGCGCAACTCTATCACACCACTGCAAAGCGAGGATGTTGCTGCGGCGATCGTTTACGCAGTCACCCAACCGCAGCGCGTTAACGTTAACGAAATCCTGATTCGACCGACTGAACAAGGATGGTAAGCGTTGTTTCCTTCTATTAAAATTAGGACTTAAGCAAAATTCTCTCTTCCTCATTCCTCTGTGAACTCTGTGCCTCTGCGGTTCGTTTAATTCCATCATATGAGCGTAAGTCCTATAGGATCGGGACTTACGCACTCTTTCACGGATGCGACGAACCGCAGAGAACGCAGAGAACACAGAGAAACAAGAGTTTGAGAGATTTCTGCGTAAGTCCTGTAGGATAATAAAATTTGCCAGATAGCATCTCAACCAATGAATGAATACTTCCGTGCGAATATTGATGCAATGGCTGGCTATGTTCCTGGTGAACAGCCTCAACCTAATAGCCAAATCATCAAACTCAACAGCAACGAAAACCCCTATCCTCCCTCACCGGCAGTGTTGGAGGTGCTGCGTAACTTTGATGCGGAATCGTTGCGACGCTATCCAAATCCGTTTGCACAGGAGTTTCGACGCGCTGTAAGTGAAGCTTTGAAAGTTCCTGCTGATTGGATTCTTGTCGGAAATGGCAGTGATGAGGTGTTAAATTTGGTGATTCGCGCTTGTGCAGAACCAGGACGCAAAGTAGTTTATCCTACGCCTACTTACGTATTATATAGTACGCTGACACAGATGCAATCAGCGGAAATTATCGAAATTCCCTACACTGACGACTATCGCTTACCTTTGGCAGAATTGATTGATGCTAATGGTTCTGTAACATTTATTGCTTCTCCTAACAGTCCTTCGGGACATGTGGTTTCAACTGATGAACTGCGGAAATTAGCAAGTAATTTATCTGGGGTTTTGGTGATTGACGAAGCTTATGTAGATTTTGCTGAGGAGAATGCACTCTCTTTGGTTGCAGAATTTGAGAATGTCATTGCTATTCGCACACTTTCTAAGGGATACTCGTTAGCAGGATTGCGTTTGGGATTTGCGATCGCAAATCCGCAGTTGCTGAGTGGATTGTATAAAGTGAAGGATAGCTATAATATTGATGCGATCGCCTGTAAAATTGGGGCAGCGGCGATAAGCGATCAAGCTTATAAAAATGCTTGTGCAGAAAAAGTTAAGCGATCGCGCACAAAGTTAGCAGCAGACTTGAGACAGTTGAATTTTCAAGTATGGGATTCTCAAGCTAACTTTTTGCTGGTACAGCCGAAAGAAAAAAATGCCGAATATCTATATAAAAGCTTGAAATCAAGGGGAATTTTGGTACGCTATTTCCCCCAGCCTGGAATTAATGATAAATTACGGATTACAGTTGGCACCGATGAGCAAAATCAAGTTTTGGTGGAGACGTTGAGTAATTTGATAAAGTAGGCGATCGCGCTCACTTACACCACATTCCCGTCACCCTAGAAGGGTGCAGCTAAACGAACCAAGTCCGCCTACGCGGACTACGGAAAAATAAGGTTTTTAGCCTGGGTCGGCAGGCTTTGTTCGTATAGCCCCAGGCTTCTAGCCTGCGGGCGTAAAGATGCACCTCAACGCCACTCACCCTGTAAAGTGAAAGCAGACCAATAATAAGGATTTTGCAAACTTGAATTTTCCCAGAACTTCAGTTGTGCTGCACGCAAAGCAACCGTAGGCGACTTGCCCTGCTTCAACAAAAGCGTGTAAAATTCTTGCATAAATTCTGCCGTCCCCGCATCGTCAACTTGCCAAAGAGACACGGCAACACGTTCTGCACCTGCATACATCAATCCTCTTGTCAAGCCTACTAATCCTTCACCGTTGACATCTTTGCCTAAACCGGTTTCACAAGCACTAAGTACGATTAAATCCGCTGCAAAGTCAAGATTGAAAATGTCACCTAGTCGCAGATAACCTTTATTAGCGGGTTTACCTTGTTTGTCTACCAGAGATAAGACAATTCCTGATAATTCTGGGTTGATGGGGTCAGCAAAGCCGTGGGTAGCAAAATGTAAAAAGCGATATTGAGAAAGTTGCTTATTTGTTACCCAGTTGTAGTTAGCATCAAAATCAAAAGCTTGGAGATGTTGAGAAGATGGTACGAGGTTTAAAATTGCATTTGCTTCAGTGCGTGTACCTTTAATTCTTTCCCAGCGTGAGCGATTGAGATTTTTCGCTCCCCGCTTCAAGTCAGATTGTTCGATTTGAGCGCGAAGGTCGAGGTTAGGAACGATACTTGTAGGTTTGCCAGTGATTCGCGTATCATTAACTTCAAATACCGGATCGGCAAGTATAGCGAGGGTTTTGGGTGCGCTTTTTCGTCCTTTTAAGTCAAGTCTATGGTTAGCAATTGTTGTTACTGAAGGTAAGTTGACTATTTCATGGTTGACTATTAGGGGTTGATAAACCTCTGTCTGGGAAATAGGGCGTTTTGTAGAGACGTTTTGCTGTCTGGTCTCTACGTCATTTAATGCCGCAAAGGGAATCTTCTGTAATTCCCCATCAGCAACAATGACTAAGCGCTTTTTCCCTAACTTGTCAACTACAGGTGCAAGGATGAGTTTACTCAGTTTAGTTGCAGATAAAGTAGATAAAGCTGTTAAGTCCCCTGCTGCGTTTTGTTGCAAGTTGCGTCTAAATTCCGTGGCTGCTTTTTCTATCTCTTTCCGTTTGGGAAGTTCGTAGCTGTCGATAGAGTTGGGAGTTACAGCCCAAAGATAACTGCGTTCTTCACCCAAGGAATATTCTAATAATAGGGTATCTTTATCGAGTTGTTGCTGAATTTGCGGTAAAGTCAATGGTTGGGGATATTGCAGCGCTGCGTATTTCGGGCTATTCGTGCGGATTTTGGTTTGTAGTTCTTTCTGTTGAGTGAGGAGAGTTTCAAGTTCTTTTTTAAAGTTTTCTTCTGCGGTTTCCGTTTGTGGTTTGTTAGATAACTCTTGTATTTGTTTTCCTATAGCTTCAATTTTTAATTGCAAGCGCTTTTCTTCTTCCAGGAGTTGGGGGTTAACGCCTTTACGAATATTTGCTCTAGCTTCGGTTAACAGTTCAATTAAACCACGGGCGCGAGAACTTTCACTGGCGTGGAGTGCTTCGGCGTTATATCCTTTTGATGGCTCTTTTTTGTGCAGTTGCATCAACAAGTCGATGTAGAATTTATAAACGCCCTGTTGAGAGGCAAAGTAAGATGTTCGCAGGTCTTGGCTATCAACTTTAGTGCGTAAATCTTCAATAATATTTATTGCTGCTTGAATTTGAGTCAGGGCTTGTTGGAGATTGTCGCGATCGCGTTCTACAGAAGCGATATTAGAAAGGGTGCTAGCTTCCCCCGCTTTATTGCCCACTTGCCGCGATAAGGGTAGTGACTGATTGTAGTAATTGAGGGCTTGTTGCTTCTCGCCTAAACTATTGTAGACTCCGCCAATATTGTTGAGAGTGCGAGCTTCCCCTGTTTTATCGCCCACTTGCCGCCTTAAGGGTAGTGACTGATTGTAGTAATTGAGGGCTTGTTGCTTGTCGCCTAAATTGTTGTAGACTAAGCCAATACCCGTGAGGATGGTAGCTTCCCCCGCTTTATTGCCCACTTGCCGCGACAAGGGTAGTGACTGATTGTAGAAATTGAGGGCTTGTTGCTTGTCGCCTAAAGCGTGGTAGACTAAGCCAATATTGTTGAGTGTGGCAGCTTCCCCCGCTTTATTGCCCACTTGCCGCGACAAGGGTAGTGACTGATTGTAGAAATTGAGGGCTTGTTGCTTGTCACCTAAATTGTCGTAGACTAAGCCAATATTGTTGAGAGTGGCAGCTTCCGCCGCTTTATCGCCCACTTGCCGCGACAAGGGTAGTGACTGATTGTAGAAGTTGAGGGCTTGTTGCTTGTCGCCTAAATTGTCGTAGACTAAGCCAATATTGTTGAGTGTGGTAGCTTCCGCCGCTTTATCGCCCACTTCTTGCCACAACGGTAGTGACTGATTGTAGAAATTGAGGGCTTGTTGCTTGTCGCCTAAATCGTTGTAGACTCTGCCAATACCTGTGAGGGTGCGAGCTTCCCACGCTTTATTGCCCACTTCTTGCCACAAGTGTAGTGACTGATTGTAGAAGTTGAGGGCTTGTTGCTTGTCGCCTAAATCGTTGTAGACTGAGCTAATATTGTTGAGAGTAGTAGCTTCCCGTTCTTTATCGCCCACTTGCCGCGATAAGGGAAGTGACTGATTGTAATAGTTCAGGGCTTGTTGCTTGTCGCCTAAATCGTTGTAGACAAAGCCAATATTGTTGAGTGTGGCAGCTTCCACCGCTTTATCGCCCACTTGCCGCAATAAGGGTAGTGCTTGTTTCCATTTCTCAAGTGCCTGTCGCAGTGATTCTGCTGTGCCTTGCTTAAGCAGTTGAAATCCCTCAACATAGAGGCGTTTCGCCGCTGCGCGAGTTGCTTGAGTAGAAGGAGTTTCCGATCGCTGTGCTATCTGCACACTCGTGCTGCGAGTCGCTGCCACGGTTGATAAAAAGACACCATTGAGTAATAAAATTAAACTGTAGCGGGTAAAACTGGGTAGCAAGCACCAGAAAATCCGCTGAGACTTTGCACCTTTATTCATTGTTCAGCCTCAATAAGTTATTCTTCAGATCCCCGACTTCGTAAAGTTGTCGGGGATCTTGTGAATGCGATATGAGCAAATGATTTAATTGACTTCAGATAAATTACTGAAGTTTGATTGTTATCTTACAGGCATTCTCAAATAGATATGCGATCCGTTTCTAATTTTGTAACGAGGTGGGGGATGTACTTTGTACAGGATGAGTGTATGAGCGATTCTCCAAAAGAAACGCTTCTCTACGAGAGGCTCCGCCAAAGCGATCGCGTTTTTAAATGCAGGGGGATGTATTAACATAACATGGCGATGTATTAACCTAACATCGCGATGTATTGGCATAACATCGAGATGTATTGGCATAACATCGCGATGTATTGGCATAACATCGCGATGTATTGGCATAACATTGCGATGTATTAACATAACATTGCGATGTATTAACCTAACATTGCGATGTATTAACCTAACATTGCGATGTATTAACCTAACATTGCGATGTATTAACCTAACATGGCGATGTATTAACCTAACATCGCGATGTTTTGGCATTGCAGGGTATTGCCAAGACATCTTATGGGTGATTTGTCGGACATCATATGACGAGATGGGGGAAAGCGATAAAATTAGTTCTAAGCTAGAAGGACGAAATCATGAACACAGGTATGATTGCCAAAGTGACAGTTGATGGAAAACTAGAAATTCCGCAGGAGGTGTTAGCGAAGCTTCAGCCTGATACTGAATATGAAGTTTTCGTTAAAGAAGATGAAATTGTGTTTAAAAAAACTCACAAAGGCTTGACACTGAAAGAATTAAGACAAAGAGTGATAGAAGCTGGTTCAGATCCAAACCAACCAACGCTCGAAGAAATTAGTCAAATCGTCAAGGAAGTACGCCAAGAACTTTGGACTGAAAAATGAGGGTTGTAGTTGATGTTAATGTTTGGATTTCCGCATTACTTTGGGGAGGAGTTCCAGATCAAGTTTTGATACTGGCAGAAGAACGGAAAATCATTATATATGCTTCTGAAGCTTTATTTCTGGAACTAGAAACTACTCTACGTCGCACAAAATTTCAGTCTAAAATTCAGTCTTTAAATTTAAAAGTAGAAGATGTAATCAATGCCACAAAAGATGTAATACAGTTTTGTCCAACTATCTCTGTAGATGCTCCTCAATTGCGCGATCCTAAAGATACAATAGTTCTCGCTGCGGCTATTGCTGCAAATGCCGAGATAATTATTACTGGTGATTTAGATTTACTTGTGCTGACTGAATTTAATGGAATTCCAATTTTGACAGTACAAGATTTTCTCAATTCTTATTTTTCAGATTAATTATTTATAATCTCATATTTTGTACCCAAAGCTATTTCATTGTTTCAAATTCTCGCACTCCCTTACCCCCAACCCCATTCCACACGATTGTAGAGACGTTCCGGCGGAACGTCTCTACGAGGGTTTTTGGTAAAATGAGGACGATCGCCTGCAACATATCAGCGACACCATCACCCCCAAACCGCACATATATAAAGCTTTGATTATTTCTCCAAACTTTTCCCACGCATGGAGATTTTTTTGCTAATATTGTAGTACAATTGTTCTAGTTTGAATCGACGACAAATGAGTAAAGGCGATCGTCATCCTCTTAATACCTCAGATTATTTTATAAAAAAATCTTTGTTTCAACCACCCCTAAGTCTATTCTAAGGTTCAAAATATTTGAATTTCCCGCAGGGGTAAGGCTTCACCATCAAATTAATCATCTCACACCTACCTAAATATTTAGTCTCATGTTACTGAAGACACAAGAGAAAGGTGCAATTGCAACCAAAGTTGATCGGGCAATTGCTCAAACTTCGATTGAGCAATACGCTGAAGAAAATAGAAGCGTTGACGCGAAAAACTTCTACTTTCGAGCGCTGTCTGATGCCACCGAAACTATTCTACGTTATGCTTTCTTTTTAGCTGACTTGAAAAAGACGCACTCGAAAAGACAGTATAAACAAATACTTTCACAGTATGGTTTTTCAGGTGAAGAGAAAAAATATCTGAAGGTAGCAGCAGCTTTTGAAAAATTCTCTCCGGATAATTTAGCACCCATCGAACCAGCAACAATATTTTTACTAGCACAAAATAGCAATAAATACCAGCTAGTACTCGATCAATTGCTGGATTTAGCAGAAATTTCCCAACCTGCGGTACGCGAGTTAATTAAAAAGCACCGCACTCCCAAGCAACCAAAACCGCAAAAACCCAGTATTTGGCGTCGCACGAAAAATGGCGCTAGATATTGTCAAATTCCCCCAATTCATGAAGTAGATGAAAGAACCGGAACCACGCTACAAAAGATGATGGATGAAGAGGGATTATTACCACAACAAATCGTCGCGGAAGCTATAGCTTTACGTTTAGCATATCAGCAAGGGCGGATAAAATTCGTGGAAGAAGCAGCAAATTAAGTTTAATTTATTGCGGATACAGCTTTGATAAATATATGGCGATCAACTTTGTGGCGATCGCCATTTTACGTTTAATATTAAATTATGAAAAACTCTGCGTTACTTTGCGCTTACTCTGCGTCCCTCTGCGTTTAAAAACGCGCTCGGTTTTACGCAAAATACTAAAATTGAGTTGTATCAAGAATATAACAGAGACTGTCATATGCTAAATGCAATTGAGTTTCAAGCAAAAATTCAAAATGGTTTAATTCAGATTCCTGAAGAGTACAAACAAGAACTCGGTGAAGGAGATGATGTTAAAGTAATTGTTTTAGTCACAAAAAAATCATCTCGACAAAGAGACATTATTGATGAATTGACTGAAAACCCTATTCAAGTAGATGATGTACTCAACCGTGAGGAAATTTACAACCGATAATTATGAGTGATGATGCATCTTTTATTGATACGAATATTTGGCTTTATCGTTTGTTTGACAACAAAAAGATGGAGGTTGCAGAAATAGAAATAAAGCGTAACATCGCTATTTCAATTACAGAGGGTGAAGGAATAATTATCAGCACCCAGGTTGTGAATGAAATTTCTAGCAATTTGCTGAAGAAAGCAGCTTTTAACGAAGTCCAAATCAAAGCTGTAATTCAATCGCTTTATCGTCGTTGCACTGTAATAGAATTTAACCTGACTATTTTAGAATCTGCATCGGATATTCGCAGTCGATATAATTTATCTTTTTGGGATGGTTTGATTGTTGCTAGTGCTTTAGTAGCAGAAGCGAGTGTTCTCTATTCTGAAGATATGCAGGATGGATTAATAGTAACAGGTCAATTAGAGATTGTAAATCCGTTTAAATGAAAGGATTTTTGAAGTTAAGTTAGACGGGAGTTTTGAGTCATGACCCAAGTTAACTACGCTGCAATGAGTGACCAAGAGTTAAAACGCTATATATTAGCGCATCGGGATGACCAAGAAGCATTTTACACCTATATGGATAGGCGGCATTCTCGACCTGATAAAGTTGTAATTAAATTTGACGATCCAAACTGGTAAGCAAAGGTGCTAGCAGCTATTCTGTGAGAAACTCGATCAAAATATTTAGCAACGATCGCTCGCTTCTACACCCCAATCAAATCGAATAATAAAGCGGGAAAGACTTTGCATCTTTAGGCTTGACATACACTCGCTGTTGTGGTTCCAAGTGCAATTGGTCAAAGCGATCGCGTGTTAAATGCGCTGTCACCACTTGTCCATCATCTAAAGTTAATTCTACCTGAATTTCCCAACCTAAATGTATCAACCTGCTTACCCTAGCTGGTGCAGTTGAACCGTTGGGAGAAGTTTCTATAATTACATCTTGCGGACGTAAAAACATTTCTGGGTTTGCCGAATCAAATCCGTTACCTTGGAAAATCCGCGAAGAACTCGGCAACACATTCACAGGTCCAATAAAGCTCATCACAAACGCCGAAGCTGGATGATCGTAAATGGATGCTGGTGTTCCTACCTGTTCCACACGTCCTTTATTCATCACCACAATCTCATCGGAAACTTCCATCGCTTCTTCTTGGTCGTGAGTGACAAAAACTGTGGTAACATGTACTTCATCATGGAGGTGTCGTAACCATGCGCGTAAGTCTTTACGGACTTTCGCATCAAGTGCGCCAAAAGGTTCATCGAGTAATAAAACGTTAGGTTCAACAGCTAGCGCTCGTGCCAATGCTACCCGTTGTCGTTGACCGCCAGAAAGTTGCGAAGGATAGCGATCGCCTAATCCACTTAATTGCACCAACTCCAACAACTGCTCTACCCGCGCTTTAATTTTCGCTTTCGGTGCTTTGCGAAGCTCCAAACCAAAGCCAACATTTTTCCGTACAGTCAGATGCTTAAACAAAGCATAATGCTGAAATACAAACCCAATATTGCGATCTTGCACGCTTTGATATGTGGCATCCTTACCAGTGAGAAATATTTTGCCACTATCCGGCATTTCCAAACCGGAAATTAACCGCAGCAGCGTAGACTTTCCCGAACCCGACGGTCCAAGCAAAGCCACAAGAGAGCCACTCTTAATTTCCAGATTGACATCATCAACCGCTTTGAAACTGCCAAATTGCTTGGATACGTTTTCAACTACAATGCCCACTGATTCTGCACCTCTGCAACTAATCACCCGTTCGCAGGTACGTTAACGGTGTTATATACATATATCACACACAGGTGCTTTTAGATTAATAAGATTGAAAGTAGATAGTGGTTAATGGTTGTTGGTTAGTAGGAGCTTTGTTGTTGGGAGCGTCAAAAATGCAACTACCAACGCTTCAACTATCAATTAACCACTATCCAATAACGTGAGAGCGTAAAATATGTGTGAAATTTTGACTAAGAGTATACATTAGTCTGAGTAAAGCGGCAAGTCAAAAGACATCATTGTTAACGCATTTTCGCGGAATTCCCCATCCGCCACGCGGTGGGGATGGTGTGCTGTGCTAAAGTTGAGGGTTCGATGCCCTCAACTTTAGCAAATAATCCCTGACTGCTTCACGAACCAACTCGTTAATAGATCTTTCAACCTGTTGACTAGCGTTTTGCAAGTCCTTATGTTCTTGATCAGAAAAACGAATATTTAGCGCTTTCATAGTTGCCATTTGGTACTATATTGATGCTATTATAGTACTGGTCGATGACCCACTCACACGACTCGTAACAAACGGCTACAGTAGCAGTAATATGCACAGCCTCGACTAAGAGCGTGAGAAAGGAGGAAAGAACAAGACCGCTGGTTAGTCAGGTTACGTCCGACTGTGAAATATAATCCAAGCCTTGTTGTACGAAACAGTTATCTGCCCCTGGAAGAGGGGCGGCTGCGCGGGTTCCCACGAGGGATAAAGGTAGCAATACCAGAGATGCTGTGTCAGACTCAGATCGTCTTCAGTGACGAACATTCAGCAATGAATGTACCTAACAGAGCAACGGCAAATGAGACGCGAAGCCCCATCCGCCATGCGGTGGGGTACTTCACTCAAGAGTATCAGGATCTATGCCAAGCGATCGCAATTGTTCCGCCATCTTTTGCGATCGTTGTTCTGCTTGTTTAATTCGTTCTTGTGGTGTGGGATATCGTTTCAACTGCTCATCATACCAATACATCCATTCTCGCGTCACCCCGCAATAATTTCCCCGTTCGCAACCAATTCCTAAATTAATCTCTGGTAGCCAAACGGGATTTCCTTCTTGTAATTCATACTTACCATTAACTAACCGATGCACTTCCAAACGCGGTTTGCGGCGACGGCGAGATGAATAAATTACATAATAAAGTACACCCAAAGCTGCATATTCATCTAATTTGGTGCTGTATTCTTTGCGATAATTTTGAGAAACTACTTCTAGCACCAAAATAGGAATAACATTTTCATCCCACAGTACATAACTGGGGCGTAATTCTTCATAAACGCGCTCTACCCCTAAGCTGAGAAATCCATCTGGTACAATCGGCGGTTATCGTGGTGATAATAAATACCCATATCTACGCCAAAAAACCAGTCCATGCGCTCTGACCAAAGTATCAGCAGTATTGCTTTCAACAACCCTGGTATTAATTATTGCAGTTCGTTATCTACAGGTGTTTCGTCATCGGGTAGTTCTTCGGTTCTAGGCAAGTACCTCGGCAGATTAAATAACATGGCTGGTTTTTTTGTAAAACTCGAAGATGATTATAACGATTTTCTCTTCTAGTAGAGGCACAGCTTTTAGGAATGGGGAAATTTCCGCACTTGATATTCAGCGGACTCGACAATAGGATAAGATTTTCCCATTGCTGCATCAAACGTCTTCGCGATCGCCTCTAAATCAACTTTGGGTATAGCGTGCCAATGTTCGCGAGTTTGCCAACGAATTATCAGCACAACTTCTGTGGGATCGTTGGGGTTGATCCAAACCTATGAAGCGATAAATCCTGGATACTTAGCCAGCGCTGCTGTCCATATTTCTGCATTATGTTTGAATATATTTTTCTCGCAGTTTGGGCGGTATTTTCACCTTGAGTAGTTCGATAACCACACCTTTAATTCCTTATATAATAGTGCAAATTTGCCAAAATAGAGCTGTAGGCTAAAATAGCGCTTGTTTTTAGCATAGCTTTAATTACCTACACACAAAAGCAAGAATCGGCTTGTTTAAAAAAAGTAATAGGAAAAAAATATGGACAACAACAATTGGGTGCAACAATTATTAATGGTTGGTATTGGTACAACCTCTTTGGTAGCAGACAAACTCAAGCAAGTGGGCGATGATTTGGTCAAAGATGGCAAGCTGAATCCCGAACAAGCCAAAGCGGTAATCGATGATATTGCACAGCAGTTAAAGTCCGAACAGGGCAACTTTGAAGGCAACATGCAACGGCAAATGCGAAATATGATGCAGGATTTGGGTGTTGCTCGCCAGTCAGAAGTGGACGAACTACGCGGTAGAATTGATCGTCTGGAGCGTCAAATTCGCGATTTAGAAAATAAGCTCTGGCGTTAGGATGCGCTTTCTGATTTAAACTAAGTTTTGTCCTACTGGTAAACAAGAATCCTAAACCACGTATGTAGGGAGGACTGATGAATGAAAGCAATTTTACTTAGCGTGGGTTTCATGCTGGTCTGTGTAGTGGTTTTAGTATTGGCTCAAGTTGGCGGAAAACAGAATACATCTGTTGCTGCACCTTTGAGTGAAACTACACCAGCGTCCACTACTGTAACTGAAAACAATATTCTGATAGCGAGCAAAACTATGGCTGATGAAAATGCCGTCACTACCCCCTCTGGATTGAAGTACGTCGAAATAGTAGAGGGGACTGGTGACACTCCTAAAACCGGACAAAAGGTGACAGTACACTACACCGGCACTTTAGAAGATGGTACAAAATTTGATAGTTCACGCGATCGCAACCGTCCCTTCGACTTTAAACTCGGCGTCGGACAAGTCATCAAAGGTTGGGACGAAGGACTTAGCACTATGAAAGTAGGCGGTCGTCGCAAATTAATCATCCCCCCAGAGTTAGGTTATGGTGCGCGTGGTGCTGGTGGTGTCATTCCACCTAACGCTACCCTGCTTTTTGATGTGGAATTGCTGAAGGTTGGGTGATTGGTAATGGGTAATGGGTGATTGGTAATGGGTAATGGGTAATGGGTAATTGGTGATGGGTAATGGGTTTTTTCCAATTCGCACGTTCCCAATTACCGCGTTCCCAAACTTAATACTACTGAAAGCGTAGTTGGTGGGAAATTCAACCAACTACTAACCTTTAATCAACAACTTACTCGTTTGATTCTGTAAATAAAGACTCTAAATTTCGATAACCACTAATTACACGCACAATTTCAACTTCACTGTTTATAACTCGGTAAAGGATAATGTAATCATCTAAAGGAACACCCCCTTAAATCAGGTTTAATATTTCCGTAACTCCGTCCCATATTGGGAAAATTAGCTAAATATTTACACTTTTTATCAAACTCATCAACAAAACGCTCTCCAGCATCAATATTTATACTAGCAAAATAATCAATAATTTCTTCTAAATCTTGGCTTGCTTCTGGAGAGATAATATGTTGTTTCATCCTTGCTTTTCTCTCGCTTTACGCAATTTTTCTCGTAGTTGCTCAACTACAACTTCCCCATCAATACCTTCTTTTCTATCCAACTGAACAATCGCAACCTCAACTTTTTGTCGTGTTTCTTCTACCCACTGCTGATAACCTTTTTCCCAGTCTAATAGCAGCTTCAAGGCTTTACTAAGTACTTCTTCGGCATTTGCGTATCTACCTGTAGCAATTTGCGCTTGGATAATTTGCTCTAGTTCAGGTTTTAGTTGGATATTCATGATTTCTACTTTTAGTTTATTTACAGCTTTAACCTTGTTATAACAACACTCTTAGTGTTCAACCAAGGTGCTAGGTATTTTTATGATTAATTCTTTTTACCGCAATTAATAATTACTTGGTTTAGCTAAATTTTTAAACTTAGTAAACAGCGGGTCAAACAAAAGTTTCACAGTTCCTGTGGGACCATTGCGGTGTTTAGCGATTATCACTTCTGCCACACCGCGATCGGGTGTATCTGGCGTATAATATTCATCTCGATAAAGCATAATAACTAAATCGGCGTCTTGCTCGATCGAACCCGATTCTCTTAAATCAGACAACATCGGACGCTTATTAGTACGCGCTTCCACACCTCTACTTAGCTGAGATAAAGCAATAACTGGCACACTTAATTCACGAGCTAAACCTTTGAGATTGCGCGTAATTTTAGATAATTCTTGTACGCGATTATCGCCCGCACCTTCCATTAATTGCAAGTAATCTATGACAATTAATCCTAATTCTGTTCCCTTTTCTGCTTGCAAACGTCGCGCTTGACTCCGCATTTGTGTAACTGTAATATTCGGCGTATCGTCAATATAAATTGGCATTTCTGAGAGTATACCAATAGCACGGCTTAAAGATTCCCACTGAGTTTGGCTAATGCGTCCACTCCGCAAATAACCACTTTCAATTTGCGCTTCACTAGCTAATAATCGCTGTACCAATTGCTCTTTTGACATTTCTAAACTGAAAAAAGCAACGGGTAATTTATAAGAAGTAGCAACATTATGAGCTAGATTGAGACAGAAAGCGGTATTGTGAACACAAATATCATTGGCGACAAAATTGTGTGTCTCTGGGATTGTTAAGTCATAAACTTGTTTGCATCCCATCGATTCAATGGAAACTATTTCATCCCAGTACACATCACTCGCTGCTAACTGCTGAAGTGGCAAATTTTCTAAAGTACTTGCTAATATCCACAGTCTTTCTCGTGATAAAGCACGTTTACCAACATGGATATTTGAATACCCTTGAATTCCGGCACGTTGAGCTAAAAGAGTCCAAGGTTCATTACCTTTAGCTGTTGTTATCTGTTGCCAAATTTCTATTGGAATGAGGTCACGATTTGTTTGATATCTCTTTTTAGATATTGCATCTGCGACCTTAGTTAATGCTTCTTCTTTGCCAAAAATCCCAATTTCTGAGATAAAAGTTTTGATACTCTGGGCATCAGTAATATCTAATTGCCAAGCTTGTCTGCGAGTGTCTTTATATTTCACAGAGCGTTTTTTCAGACTGGCAATAATTCCAAATCGCAATAATAAATGTTGTATTTGTCTAGCTAATTTTTCGCTGACAGTACAGTAGCCTAATTGCGATTGACCGCTTGTAAGTAATGTAGCCCATCCATCGGTTGCAAACAAACGATTGAGGAATAAAGAAACTTGCGATCGCTCCAATTTAAAAATAACTTGCGGAATGATTTTGGCATCAGCTTTTTTGCCCCATAACCCTATGTTTTCCAACCATGTTGTTAAAGGATTCTTTTGCCCTTGACACATCGCAGCCGTAAGTATTGGTGTGCGTAGGCGTAGCCCGCCGCAGGCATCGCTCCTAATTTCTATCCTAACTTTCAACTTATCTGAAAAGCTGGTAATAGCGTAGGTAAAATCATTTTGAATGCGAGAGTTAATATTAGTAAATTCTGGTGTGGAATCTGTCAAGCACCCATCACCTATGAAATATGCCAATAATTTAACTTCACATTCGCGGATAGTTTCTGTACCAAATACATCGATTTTATGAGGTACAGCAATTTTATCGCCTACTCTTAATTCTGAAAGTTGTCGCCATCCATTGATGGTTAAATAAGGATGGGTGATAGTAGTTTCAATATATCGTCCCAAGCGAGTAGTAACACCAAAAATCGGTTTAATACCATCATCAACAAAGGCTGAAGCTTGAGTTAGATGAAATTTCCAATCATCTCCTAAAGTTATTAACTCAGCTTGCTGACGATGATATATTTCTTTAATAGTTGAGATACTCCCGTCACTCAAAAGTATTTCCGCATTTTCATGCAAGCATTTTCCCATTGACGGTCTGCCAGCGACAATGATTAAATCAGAACGCTGAAAGCCGGTTGTCATCGCATCTAAATCATAAAATCCGCAGGGAATACCCGGTAAAGCTACTCCTTGATGACGATCTTCAATATCCTGATAAGCATTAATTAAAATGTTCTCAATGTGAATTAAACCTGATTGCGGACGTTCTTGAGTTACGTTGAAAACTTTCTGTTCTGCTTGATCGAAAACTATTGGTAATTCGGTTTCTGTCTGGAAACCGAGATGGACAATTTCATTACCAGTTTTAATTAACTGACGCCGGAGATATTTTTCTGTTACGAGCGATGCTAAAGCGTCGATGTTAACAGCGGAAACGGTGCGATCTACAAGAGAGGCTAATTTATTTCTGCCACCAATGCGGGCAAGCATATCATGGTCAGCTAGCCAATTAATCACCGCCAGCAAATCCGTGGGTTTATGTTGAGCGTGGAGACGCAGCGCTGCTTGATAAATGTCTTTATGAGCGCTAATATAAAAAGCTTCTGGAATAAGACTTTCGCTAACTCGTCCGATCGCTTCAGGATCTAATAAAATTCCCCCCAAAACCGCTTCTTCCGCTTCGATGTTTTGGGGTGGTAAGCGATCGCTTCCATCACCTTGAAAACTTAGTTCTTCTGCCATAAATAATTTTATATATATATTTGGGATTTTATATCTCAAAATCCCTTTTAATCAGGTGTAGATGGGCATTCCTTTGTAGTAAGGGCTACCCTACGGGAAAGCTTCGCTAACAGCCCTTAAAACCTTGATTTGAGCGGTTTACCGCTCACTACGTTGTTTGAAGTTTAATTTCACCCACTTACAAGCGCGACAATTTGCTAAACATTCAACAGCAAACTTTAGAACCACAGACCAACACAAATTAACAGAGTGTGTATCTGTGGTTTAAAATCAAAAAGCTGTTAGTTAGATACGACTTCAATATCGATTTGCGCGGTTACTTCCGAATGCAGCTTAATTTCAGCTTTGTAAGTACCTGTTTGGCTAATATCAGGTATAGTAATACCGCGTCGATCTACTTCTAGTCCTGCACTTTCTTTAATTGCATCAGCAACTTCTTGAGTAGTGACAGTACCGAAAATCGCTTCACCTTCACCAACTTGCTTGGCAATTCTCAAGCTAGCAACTTTTTCCAAAGCTGCTTTTTGTTCAAGCGCTTGTTGCTTGAGTTCTAATTGCCGCTGACGTTCCACCTCGCGACGGCGTTCAACTTGCTTTAGAATACCAGGAGTAGCATTAATTGCCAACTTCTGTGGAATCAGATAATTACGAGCATAGCCAGGAGCAACTTCTACTAAGTCACCAGATTTTCCCAGCTTGTTGACATCTTGGTTTAAAACTAACTGTATGCGTTTCGCCATCGTTTTTCGTTTCTCTTTTTCCGGTAAAATCTCTCACATCTTAGCTTTGGGCAGGGTAACTCACATAATTTGTAGCTGTGTTCCCACAAGCTAATCGGAGCATATAGCTTTAAGCTTAAAGATCCTAGCTTCATGTAGGGTGCGATCGCAACCATTAGCCACAAGAAAATTCTACCCGCTTCCCAAAGTCAATAGTCCACAGTCCATAGTCCAAGGTTATTAACTCCTACTTTCTTCTCGCTACAAAATTACCTACCTTTTTCTTTCTTTTCTTACTTTGTGTACTTCGTGCCTTTGTGAGTCCAGCCCCCGTCTTGGACGCCACTTGCTTTATGCCGGGAGACCCGTCCACCGCAGTGGCTCCGCTTTCCGTCACGATGGGGGACTGGCGAACCCGTTCGCGCAGCGTCTCCCTTTGGGAGAAGGGCGGTTCGTTAATAGGTAATCTACCTTGCACCGAACACCTAGCGGCGAACAAGCGTGACAAGAGTAACTCCTAACTCTTAACTAAAATTTATCCTTCATCCCCCGCAAACGCGCAAAGGTTTGTACTGGGTCGCTACTCTTAACAGATGATTGTAACGTCGGCTGCTCCCAACGTAAAAAGGGATTTGTCCGCTTCTCCACCCCCAGTAGCGAAGGAACAGTAGCTTCTCCCCGACTGCGGTAAGCCTTCACTTCATCATATCTATTTTGTAAATCGGCGTTCTCTGTATCTACAGTCAGGGCAAATTGAAGATTTTTTAAAGTGTATTCGTGGGCGCACCAAACCCGCGTATCATCCGGTAGAGAGCGTAGTTTACTCAGGGAATCCACCATTTGTGTAGGAGTTCCTTCAAATAAGCGACCGCAACCCCCAGCAAACAGCGTATCACCGCAGAATAATTCCCCCGTTTCACTCGGTTGCGCTGGGGGAAAATAGTAAGCGATGTGAGCGCGGGTATGTCCGGGAACAAAGACAACTTCCCCGATTCTGTCTGCAAACTGAACGTGGGAACCTTCTACAAGAAATACCTGCTGTCCTGGTATTCTCCCCCGATCCTCGGCACCAGCATAAACCGTCACATCCGGGAATTTTTGCATTAAGTGTTTATTGCCACCAACATGATCCTGATGATGGTGCGTGTTAAAAATCGCCACCAACTTAGCGTTTAGTTTAGCAAGTTGCTTTAATACTGGTTCAGCCTCCGCCGGATCGACTACAGCAGCGATATTTTGCTTTGGCTCGAAAAGCAGAAAGATGTAATTGTCTGATAACGCCTCAAGACGAAATACCTGCATGACAATAGCCTCCCTCATTCTATGTTTGAGTTAGCAGCGACAGGTCTACCGAACGTTTTAAGTTAACTTTGGTTACCTTCACAAAGTATATTAACTATTTTTTAATTATAACTTTTTACGCATATAATCTCCAGATTGTCAACCGTATTTGATTGGAAATATATTATCTACACCTTTAGACAGAATTCCTTTGTAAAGAGTATGCAAAGTGAAATTTATATTGTTATCGTGTTTGTCAAGATACGAACAAGTCTGAGTATTTCCAAAAATCATACATATTTGCTCTCAGTTGTTAGTTTTCAAAATCTTTCAATTTCTATACAGTTCCCTTTTGCAAAAAAAGGGTGAGCAAATACTACCTTTCTTTTTTTGGCATCCAACCGGAGGAATATGAATTACCAAAATTCTACGTACACAGACGTTAGTAATCAATGTAAATTAACTGTGAAAAAGATTGTAGATCGAATTCTCCGCTCAGGAAAGATGAGTCGTCAAGACCATATCCTGCTTACCTCTACCGTACTTGCTGAAGGTAATGTCAGCGAAGTAAACCGTCGCCAAATTAATCGCGTATTTGATCGTATCCAGACAGGTCAGCTAAAATTAATTGACTGGTAGCATCCGTAGATAATTGTGGCTATTTATCTATTTAGAAGTCAACACTAAAAAAGTTAATATGCCACTATCATTATTTTTAATAACAAGTAATAAGTCTATAGGATGTAAATACAAGAATTAAAACGATGGATGTAAATAAGTATTAATAAATATTGCTCAGATTCAGAAATAGCAATAATATTTTTCTGAGTGGCTACCGTGATTTTACTGATTATTTTTCATATATCAGCAAAATAAGCTTGATTTATCCGTGAATTTTCTATTGAAATGGTAGCAGATGTAAGGTTAGATTGATTTTGATTTTTCGGCTTGCAAGTAACATAAAATCTTTACATCCCGTATCACCAATATTTAAGTGTTACTTTTAAAACAAGGGTGTGATGAATCTACTACTTTTTTGCACACATTAACAACAGCAAAGTCTTGTGAGTTTACAGCAAAGCAAAACTCAATTGAAAGTTTCCATACTTGTCAGTGACCTATCGAGCGCTGGAGCTGGAAGGTGGGGAGGTGGAGGTGTTCGTTCATTTTTACTAGCTCAAGCACTCCAAAAGCTTCAATATCAAGTAGAAATTTTAGGATTTGTTTTTGGCGACGAGCCAGCAGTAATTCCTCAATCGGAAATTCCAGTTAGTAGCTTTGTTGGCTACAACTATCCAAAATTTATAGTATCAGCTTCTCAGCTTCTGAAAAAACTTGATGGTGATATTATTTATGCAATGCGACCGAAACCAACAACCTTCGGTTTATCTTTGCTAAAAAAATTAAATAATCATCGACCTCTAATTTTAGATATAGACGACTGGGAACTCAGTTGGCATGGTGGCGATAAGTGGCAATATCGCCCTTCAATTAAGCAATTTGCTAGAGACGTTTTTAAATCAGATGGTGCTTTGAGATATCCGGATCATCCGCTTTATTTAAAGTGGGTTGAAGGGATGGCACAAAATGCTAATGCGATTACAATTCACACCCACTTTTTAAAAGAGCGATTTGGTGGCTTTTATTTGCCCAATGGTAAAGACACTACTTTATTTAATCCCTCACGCTACGATCCTCAAGAAAGTAGAACACGTTATGGACTTAATGGCTATCGCATTTTAATGTTTCCTGGTGCGCCAAGACCATACAAAGGTGTTGAAGATGTATTGATCGCGCTAGATAAACTAAATCAGCCAGATTTAAGACTGGTGATTGTCGGTGGCAGTCCTTATGATAACTATGATGCTGAACTCACTGAAAAATGGGGACGCTGGATAATTAAATTACCAAAGCATCCATCTTCAGAAATGCCTGCAATCGTGGCAGCAGCGCACGTTATTGTTGTCCCCCAGCGAGATACCCCAGCAGCTTTAGCTCAGTTTCCATTGAAATTAACCGATGGAATGGCAATGGCAAAGCCAGTTTTAGCAACACGGGTAGGAGATATTCCTGATATTTTAGGTGAAACTGGTTATCTAGTTGAGCCAAGTTGCCCTCTTGAAATAGCCGAGAAAATTCAATACATATTCCAACATTTAGATGAAGCAAATGAGCGAGGAAAGCTAGCTCGAAAAAGATGTGTGGAGTACTACAGTATTGATGCAATGACAACTACCTTAGGAAACATCATGCAACAGATATAGTAGTGCATGGATGTATAAGTGTCTTTCACGGTATTATTAAAACGTAATATTATTAAAGTAAATACATACAGTATGTTGGGCAATAAGCTACTAATCAAATTTGCTAAACCTTATCCTGGCTGGATTATTATAACAATAATCTTGGGGTTTTCTGGAGCTTTATTTAATGGGATAAGTACAGCACTAATTGTACCAGTGATTTTAAAAATCGTCGGACAAGAAGTGAATTTAACCAGCGCTCCTGGTATTCTCAAAGTAATTCTGTATCCGTTTGATAAGGTATCGGAAAGTTACAGATTACCGTTGATGGCAGGAGCAATTATATTCACAATTATTTTAAAAAATGGTGCAACTTATGCTAGTACGTTAGCATCTAGTACTTTAACGCGAATGCTGACCTCGGATATGCGAGAAGCGGGAGTGAAGTTATTACTAGAAATTGACATAGATTATTATGCCAAGATGAAAGTTGGTGATTTAATCAATCGTCTTGGTGGAGAAATTGCCCGTGCTGCTAGTGCTATAGGGAATGCAGTTAAATTAGTTATTCTCGGAATTACAATTTTAGTTTTTGTTGGCTTTTTGTTATCAATTTCTTGGCAATTGACAATTGCTGCTACGTTTTTGCTGTCTTTGGTAATGCTAATTAATCAGTATGCTATAGGTCGTTCCAAAAAGTTTGGTCAGCAATTGTCAGAGATGTCTAAAGCTTATTCAGTCAGTACACTAGAAACTTTGAGTGGAATTCGCTTAGTCAAGGCAACTGGTAATGAAGAGAAGGAATATCAAAGAATTAAAAAACTAATTCGCGATCGCGAAAAAGCAGAGTACCAATCCCAGGCTAATTCAGAGATAATCGCACCAGTTAGTGAGGTGATGGGAATTACGGCTTTACTGCTAATTGTGTTTTTGAGTCGCACCTTTTTTGCAGCACAAATTGCGTCACTTTCAGCGGTTATTTTTACATATTTATTGGTGCTTTTGCGACTTCTGCCGTTAATTTCTCAGTTAAATACTGTCCGCAGTGCTTTTGCTAATACCGCTGGTAGTGTAGATATGGTGACAGAGTTTTTACGATTGGATAATAAACCTTTAATGAAGAGGGGTGAGTTAAACTACACAAAATTAGAGAAAGGAGTGCATTTTCATAACATTTCGTTTTCTTACCCGAATCAAGAAAAGTTGGTGTTGAAGGATGTCGATTTATTTTTACCGCGTGGTACTACTTTAGCTTTAGTAGGTGGTTCGGGTGCGGGTAAGTCAACGCTTGCAGACCTTTTACCAAGATTTTATGACCCGATATCTGGCAGTATTACGATTGATAAAACTGACCTGCGCGACTTTGATATTACGTCTTTACGGAAAGCGATGGGAATTGTTAGTCAAGATACGTTTTTATTCAATGATTCGGTGCGGAATAATATAGCTTACGGAAAACCAGAAGCTACAGAAGATGAAGTTATTGCAGCAGCGCAAAGGGCAAATGCTTATGAGTTTATCAGCAAATTGCCTCAGGGATTTGAAACGATGATTGGCGATCGCGGTGTGATGTTATCTGGTGGACAAAGACAAAGATTAGCGATCGCGAGGGCATTACTGCAAAACCCGGAAATTCTCATTCTCGATGAAGCTACCAGCGCTTTGGATACCGTTTCTGAACGTTTGGTACAAGCTGCAATTGACGATCTAAGTCGCGATCGCACTACTTTAGTAATTGCACACCGACTTTCCACAGTCCAAAAAGCCGATCAAATTGCTGTCTTAGATCAAGGACGTGTCGTTGAGGTGGGAACTCATGAAGAACTGTTAAGCAAGAATGGCTACTATTCGCGTTTGTACTCAATGCAATTTAGCGATCGCTCGGAAGTGAACAGCAAACCTCATCAAAGCTTGATTCGGATTTCTCATGAAATGCGATCGCGTCTTAACTCGATGATTGGTTTCTTGCGCTTAATACTTGATGATATGGTAGACAATCCCCAAGAACGTCAAGAACTAATTGCAGAATCTTACAAATCTGCTTTTAAAATTCTCAACGCTGTTGATGTTTTTGACGATATTGCTAACCTGCAAATCAAATACCAACCTGTATCATTTACATCAAAAAATTACGGTGAAACTATTGATAGTGAAATCTTAACTCATTTCTCTAAAGAGTTTCGGACAATTCTCAATGACATCCTTAGTTCTTTGCGATCGCTAGCAGACAATTTGGTAGAAAATCCCCTAGAGCAAAATCAACTTTTTGAAGAAGCTTGTGAATCAGCAATACATCTACTAAACAAAATAGAATATTTGGAGGATAGCATAAAGCCTTAAATTCTCCCGTAAAACAATGAAATAATTGTATCGATTAATTTTCATTACAAAACAATAACTACCAGAAAAATACTTGACTTAATATCATGAAAACATCTTCCCAAAGAAACAATTATATATTTTTCACGAGAAATGTTTTAACTAAACCAGAGGCAAAGTTAGTGCAGGTAGCAAATTCTGCCAACGCAGCTGCTAACTTGGGTTATTCAACCGTTTTAGTTTACAGCCACAAAGGATTAACATCTCATAACCCTATTAGTTTAATTCGTCCGTTTTCACCCAGAAAACCCGAAGAAAAACTTGCCAAGCTTTACAACTTACAAGAAAAACTCAAAGTTGCTCCTCTTTCAATGCCTTGGTTCGTAGATAAATTTGGTGGCAAATTGACAAATTCTAGCACCCTTATATCAAAATACTATTTCCCCTTTCATATTCTTCCTACCACTAAAATAGTCCATACTCGCGACTGGAACTTTGTCAAAGTAGCAATAAGGCACGGAATTCCCGCAATTTACGAACACCACCATCACGAAGACAAAAAATTTGAACCAGAAATTGTCAAAAATCCACTTTTTACGATTGCTATAACTGTTGCCGATACAGTTAGAGAAAGCATGATCCAAAATGGAATGCCACCTGAAAAAGTTGTCAAAATGCATAATGGTTACAGTCAATTGTTTGCTACCAGACAACCGGAAGCAGCTGAAGAATGGCGAGAAAAACTGCTTCAAGATAAATACCAACATATGGTTGTCTATTCTGGAGCGCTGTATCCATTTAAAGGGGTTGATTTATTAATTGATGTTGCCAAAGATTTACCGCACGTCCAATTTGTATTTGCCGGCGGAAAAGAAGAGCAAGTGCAAGCTTATCAGCAGATGGCAAGAGAAAAGCAAGTTACCAACACGACATTTTTAGGCTACATAGAACACCACAAGTTAGGAAGTTTGCTGCAAGCTGCTGATATTTTAGCTCACCCTCATTGTTCGGGAAATGCATCAACTTTTACCTCTCCTCTGAAGTTTTTTGATTATATGGCTGCTGGTACACCCATCGTCTCAACGGAGATTCCACCATTGATGGAATTTAAGCCTGCAAATGTTGTGGCTGCTTGGTGCGAACCAGATAATCCACAAGAATTTGCCAGATGTATTAAACACGTTTTAGAAACCCGTCCCAGAAAAATCGAAGGCTATTCAAATAGTCTTGAGTTCGTCAAGCAGTTTACTTGGGAAAATAGAATCCAAAAAATTCTTAGCTATGTCGATGATTCTATGCGTCCAGTGGCAATGAATTGAGATTAAATCGCCGAACAACAAAGTAGTAATTCAACTAATTTGCTATCATTATGGTAAAAAAAACTATCGGTATGATTACTGGCTATCAAGCTATTAACCAAAGTGATTGGCTTTGGCATCAAACCCCTAATGCATTTGGTGAGTGGAAAAATATTCAAATCCAAGCAAATCACTCAAAGCCAGACTTTCTACTGTTATACAATTTCTGCGACTTTGTTAAACCTGTTGCCAAGAAAAGCTGGTTGAATAAGTTTAAACCACAGCCACAGCAGAAAGAAAACATAACAAATCTACTGCGAGGAGTGCCGAAAGAAAGAATAATTTCTTTAGTAAGAGAACCGCCATTTCCAGAGTTGGAACAAAAGCGAATTACTGATTACGAAAACGCTTCTAAATACTGCGGTTATGTCTCTGGTCCAGATGATTTTGCGCCCATTCCTGAGTATATGCCTGCTATTTGGTATCATGCGAATTCGTTTAGAGAACTGAATGAAATGCCACCTCCAGAAAAGGTTCGTCCTTGCAGTTGGATTACATCTGGTATCGATCGCACGGCAAATCATCAGCAACGTCTTAACTTTTTAAAAATGCTGCAATCAAGCGGTTTAATCTTCGATTTGTATGGACGAGATTTACCAGATTGGGCACAGGGAAATGGAAAAGTTAATAATAAATGGCATAGCATGGCTCCCTATTATTACAACTTGGCAATAGAAAATTATGCTGACAATAATTGGTATGTGAGTGAGAAGCTTTGGGATTCTCTTTTGGCTTGGTGTTTGCCAATTTATTATGGTGGTTCTGCCGCTGATAAATTATTGCCACCAGGAAGCTTTTTGAGACTACCAAGTATAGATGAAAAGGGTTTGGCATACATTCAGGAAGTAACGTCTACTCCTGATGCTTGGTACGCAGCTAAAGAGGCGATCGCTGAAGCTAGGCAGATTATTTTGCACAAATTAAATCTGCTGAACTGGTTAGATAACGCAGTTAACCAAATTGCATAAATAAAATTTACACTTACGGAAATTTCCATGACTAATGGTATCTATACAATCGGCAACGATGTAGTTTATAACCAACTCGTAGCTTTTCTTAATAGTGTTGAAGTCAACGTAGGTACAGATATTCCAGTATGTGTAATTGCCTATGACAACAACATCGAAAAAGTTAGTGCGGAAGTCGCTACAAGAAAAAATGTGACTCTGCTAAATGATGCCCAATTGTTTAAAAATTGGGAAGATTTTTCTTTGCGAGTGTGGCAAACACATCCCACTGCTTTAAAAGTTTGGGAAGAACAAGGCATTAAAGGGGTGCGTCGGATTGGCATGAACCGTCGATACTGCGCTTTTGATAACAGCAGTCCCTTTGACAAATTTGCCTATTTTGATGCAGATATTTTGGTCTTAGATTCTCTGCAAATTATTTTTGATAAGTTAAACGACCATCCTTTAGTTGTTTATGACTTTCAGTACAAAGACCCCTCACACATTTTTAATGTAAAATCTGACAAATTATCTCAAATATTTAGTGAAGACAGAATTAAATCTGATATTTTTTGTGCGGGTTTTTATGCTGGTAAGCGGGGGTTATTTAGTTCAGAAGAACGAGATTTTATTGTATCTCGACTGGCAGATGGAGAGGCAGAAATTTTATTCCCAGAAGCGCCTAATCAGTCAGTTCTCAACTATATGGTAATGCGAGCAAATATTCCGGTGTGTAACTTATCAAAGCAGTTACCTGAAAGCAAAATAACTGGAAATGCCGTCACTTCTTCTCACTTTGAATATAAATCTAATTGGTTGTATGACAAAGGTAACAAACTGACTTATCTGCACTACATCGGCTTGTCATCCAGCTTATTTGATAGAGTCTGCAACGGTGACAATATTGATTTCCCATATCGAGATATTTTCTTACACTATCGTTACCTGCACGAACCCGATAAACGACCAAAGTTTACTACTAAGCCACAACCCTACAATGCACCTCCTAGTTTGAAGACAAGAGTTCTCAAAAAGCTGGGTATAAAAGTTTGAGGAATAATCAATGAATCGCGGGATTTATCTTCTAGGCAATGACAAGGTGATGGATAATGCCGTTGCCTTAATTAATAGTATCCGTTTTTATGACTCGGATACACCAATTGTCATGATTCCCTACAATGACAATTATCAAAAGATAGCAGAGGTTTTTTCTAACTTTTCTGGGGTAACAATTTACGAAAATTTAGAATATATCAAGTACTTTTGCGAGCAAGTCGATAACATCTGCGGAAAAAATTTCTTTGAGAGACCTAACTTACTTCGTAAGCTTGTTTGCTGGTTTGGTTCTTTCGATGAGTTTTTGTATATAGACACTGATATTGTTGTGTTTAACAAAATTATCGACAATCTCAGCTATCTTCAAGAAAATGATTTCGTTTGTTATGACTATCAACATACAGGCGGAATTTATGAAGTATTTAATCAGTCAATTCAAGAGAATAATATCTTTAATGAAACTGAATTCAAAGACGTTTTTAATAGTGGTTTTTGGTGTTCTAAAAAGCAAGCTTTTTCTGAGGAAGATATCTGGGAACTCTTTAGAGAATGCGTTCGCCATCCGGAATATTTCTATTTATTAAACTCAGACCAAACTATCCTTAACTATCTCGTTTTAAAGCATGTACCGCGCCGATTTAATATAGTCAACAGACCTGGTAAAGCACCTGGAAATTGGGCAGGTAGCCCTCATTTTCAAGCTCAAGGGCATATACTTATAGACCCCAAGTTGAATCAGCCTCTACAGTTTCTTCACTGGGCAGGGATGCGGATTGAACCTGATTGCCCTTATTGGGAAATTTGGGAGTATTATCGCAATCTCAATCCATCATTGCCACCGCCAATTTTCCCAGTTAAGGTTAAAAAAAGTTCTTGGCAGCAAACTTTAAGTCAAATTAAAACTCTATTCCGCTTTCTGAAAAAGTAAGTTTTTGTGAAAAGCTAGATCCCCGACTTCTTAAAGAAGTCGGGGATCTGGATGCTGCCAATTTTCACAAATCAGATAGGATTGCTATATATTACCTACTTATCGGTAATAAAAATCAAACTTGCTTAAGGTAACAATTCTCAGACGGACTAAATTATATAAATGAGTAATGCTTTGACGGAGTTTAGCAGCGACTTTTTCTAGAAGGGAACGCTTGGGGTATTCGTGCATCTTCTGTTGCTCAAAATATATGGACATTTCCTCCATCTTTGATTGTCCTTTTTGGATTCTGACTAGTTCGGTTTTATCTTTAAAAAAGGAAATGCCCTGCATCTCACTTAATCTAACATCCAAACCAGCCTTGGCAGCAGCTAAACCTATTGCGTTTCCTTCACCGTCATAAATTCCATTTAATTCAAAATAATTGGCGAGTGTCTCCCATTGTTTTAAAAATTCAAGTTCTTTTCCAGAGTCTTTTGTAACTGCAAATAAATACTCGTACACAAATTTAATCTTTTCATTTTCTAGGTCTAGATTTAACTTTTGTGCAGCTTTTTTGGTTACTTGAAATTCTCGACAAAGTTTAGCGCTAGCAGTGCCTGCAATAACTTTGGCATACTTTTTGGGCATAATTTCGCAAGTTCTTGCTGTTATTCCTACTTTTTTAATCCATTGCATATCTGCTGGCACTGGTGCTAGTATTCGCATATCTGCATCAATGAATATGCAGGAATTAAACAGAGATAATGCTTTGGCGATCGCAAATCTTTTGTCGTGATAAAACTTAACGCTCTGCGACCGATGTTTAAAGGCTAAAATGTTAGCTTGTTTGTTAAAGTCGCTGGGATTGTCAGTTAAAACTATAAAATAAGTTTTCGGCGAATATCTCTCTATATCTTGTGCTAATAACAAGGCAAGAGCGCGATATTTCTTACCAAATGCTATACTGCAAAAGCAAAATTCTGGCTCTGCTTGATTCATTGTTCTTTAATTTCCTACTTTAGATAGAAATACTGTATGTAAATTTGGTATAAATACAAATCAAGTTAGGAACTTCAGTAGTTATACTTAATTCTTATTTTAATAAATAAAATGATGTTGAATTAATATATTTTGAAATTTTAGATTTAAAATATTATTAAAATTCACGCAGAGGCGCAGAGAAAGACGTAGGATTTTTATAATAAGTCATCAAATGGACTTGACATAACACAATAAATTAGGTTTGGACACAGTATTTCTGTGTCCATATTTATACTCAAGGCATAGAATCTAAGTCTAGAGATGTCATTCCTTGGCGTTCTATAAAAGCCAGCATACTTCCTAACTGCAACCAAACTAGTACGCTTGTTAAAAGAGAAATCGGTACACCAATTATATAAGCAAGGAATGGTGGAAAACCGAATATTTCAAAACCTGATGTAAGAAATAAACAAACACCACCAGCGATTCCGAGAAATGGAACAAATAACTTTCTGCTCCAAAAACGAGAACCTAACTTTTCTACACTATTTAATTGCATTTTTTCCATAATTAACTTTAGCGTTCCAGATAAGGCTGCACCAGAGGTTAATGCAATAAATAAGCCAACAGCTAACAGAAAATATGGCGGATTTAGAGGATAATAGTACATGAAAACTCCTGATTAATATGGGAATTGGGAATTGGGAATTGGGAATTGGGAATTAGGCAATGGGCATTGGTAATTTTAACTCCCCCTTGTCTCCCTTGTCTCCCTTGTCTCCCTTGTCCCCCAGTCCCCATTCCCCACGTTGTTACTGTTTTTTTCCAAAAGAAACAAGATGTGTAGCAGTCGGTAAAATAGCGGCTGCGCTTTCTCTAGAGAATTCTGTCAAAATGCCGATCGCTACACTCAACAAACGATTCGGCTTTAAGTCATCTTTCACCAGATTCCACAAGCGTTGAACTTCTTCGGTGTGAAGACGGTCATCTTCAGTTAAAGCAAGCAGCAACTGTCTTTGGATAAACTTGCCTTCATCAGACAGCAAATATTGTAAACCTAATTGCGCTGTTGGTAATAAATCAAAGTTGTTATCAGTGCGGGCGATCGCAATTAAATTTTCTAACCGCTGCCACTGAAATTTACCATTTTTGAACAACACATTCAATAACCGCTGCCGCAATCCTGGAGAATCTCCTGTTAGCAATCGTCTCGCTACGTAAGGATAAGCTACCTCGACAATTTTAAAATTCGGATTGAGGCTTAAAGCAATACCTTCTTGCGTCACCAGAGAACGAATAATTAAGGCAAACTTTGCCGGAACACGGAAAGGATATTCATACATCAATTCCGAAAATTCATCGGTAATTGTCTTGAAATTAAAATCCTTGACGTTTTTACCAATTGCGTTTCCCAGCACCGTTTCTAATGCCGGCACAATCGGAGCAATATTCGTTTCTGGTGTGAGAAAGCCTAAATTTACCAAGTCTTCGGCGAAGTCATTATAATCTTTATTGACTACATGCACCAACGCATCTACAAGAGTTTCTTTGGTGGTTTCCTCTAGCTGATCCATCATGCCAAAGTCAATGTAAGCCATGCGACCATCAGTCATAGCAAACAAATTACCCGGATGGGGGTCAGCATGAAAGAAACCATGTTCTAACAACTGTTGCAAACCTGAGGTGACACCAATTTGGATAATCGCTTCTGGATCTAAACCGATCGCACGGATATTTTTCGTATCTGTGAGTTTGAAGCCGTTAATCCATTCCAGAGTTAAAACACGGGTGTTGGTATAACTCCAATAAATAGCTGGTATTTTGACTTGCGGATCGTTGCGGAAGTTACTCGCAAATTTTTCCGCGTTACGACCTTCATTAATATAGTCAATTTCTTCAAATAGCTTTGTGCCAAACTCGTCCACAATTAAAGTTAAATCGTGACCGAGATTGAGGGGCAACCAAGGACTCAGCCAACCTGCTGCCCAACGCATTAAATAAAGGTCGAGTGTAATCACCGGACGTAAGTTCGGACGTTGCACTTTTACGGCTACTTCTTCGCCGCTGTAGAGACGACCGCGATATACTTGACCCAAGCTAGCCGCAGCGACTGGAGTTGGTGACAATTCGCTATAAATTTCTGAAACGCTTGCGTTCAGTTGAGTTTCGATAATTCGATAAGCGATCGCATTATCAAAAGGTGGCAACTGGTCTTGTAGCTTTACCAGTTCGTCTAAGAAATCTTTACGTATTAAGTCTGGTCGCGTCGAGAGTGCCTGACCTACTTTAATAAAAGTTGGACCCAGACTCGTTAATATTTGTCGCAACTGAATGGCTCGTTTGAACTTGTTTCGTTCAGTTTCTCCACGCCATTCATCCCATTTTAGACCGAGAATAAATCCCGCAAAAAACCAAACTATCTTTATCGATCGCGCTATCGCTAGCCAGGGACGCAAGCTGTAGTAGCGAGCGATCGCGTTTGCATTGTAGCTCGTTAACTGAGCAGGTTGATACTGACCCACGCCGACCTTTGCCTCTTAAACCGATAACTTTACTGTTTTGTTTGCTTGTCTTGCATTACAAGTTGGCTGCAAAGACAAGATTTTTGTAGTTTTTATCTACAACTATCTACAACAATTAAATTTTTTACATTTCCGGGTAACTTTCTAGGCAATATTAGCCAAGGGAGGTTGCCCGTCTTTTTTATCTTTATTCTTAATTATACTTTATAAAAGTACAAATACTTCTTTCAGAAAGTTTAAGAAGGTCACGTTTGTAAAGTTTTGTCAAGGCTAGTCAAGCTGGTAAAATGTCTAGCGCTTTATTCGCCCTCAGGCTAGAAGCCTGGACGCCAGGTGCTTCAAGTCTGGCGACCGAACGCACTGGCTCGGCTATACAAACAAAGCCCACCTGCGTGGGCTAAATTAGGCGCATCTTTATACAGAAATGGTATTAAACCTAGATTCAAGGGTTGGCGAGAAATCAAAGGTGCAAAGTGACATAAGACGTAGATAAAGTTTGTCTCTTTGCCCCTTTGTTTATGCAAGGTCAGTTGGTTTTACTGACCGAATACACCGATACCGTAGTAACAAGCATTGGTATTGCAATTAGCCATATCAACCCGGACTCGATATGTACCGCTTCGAGAAGGATTTATGGTGATGGCAGGAATATCATCATCTTGTAAATCAGAAGTAATCAGATTTCCACGGCTATCATAAAGTGCAATATCTAAATCTCGACAATCACTGTCACATACTCCAACTATGCCGTATGATGTACCTGCACGCAGATTTATTGTTATATAATCGGAGCGATCTTGAGCTAATGCGTCGATAAAAGGGTCATGAGTTAAACTATAGCCAGCTAAACCAGAAGCGATCGCCTTTTCGATTAGCTGGTCGCGAACTTCATAAATATATTCCCTATCATCAGCACGAACTGCGGTAGGTACAGTGAAAAGAGTAGCAGAGATACCAGTAAGAGCAGCGATCGTTCCGAGTAATTTAGCCTGAAGTGTTTTATGTAGCATTGAATTGTCTGTTGAACTCGACAATTCAATCTTGTCTCTTTCTAAAAGAATAGAACGCTGAGATTTATCGGACTTTCATTTGATTTAATACTGATTGAATTAGTTATTAAAAATTGCTAGATTCATATCCCAGATGTCTTATTTACGAGCCGCATTATTTATCCAAATTGGTATGATTTGAGATATGGTATTTTTATTGATTTAAAGAATAATTAAAAATTCCGAAAATATTGTCGATATAATTCACAACTGGGTATTACCCCATCGTTTGTGATTTTTACTAATCCCATTGCTTGTAATTTAAATTTAATTTCAGCGATTAACTGTACGGGATGGCTGGCTTTTGCAACTTCTCGCATTGCTGCTAATAATTCAGGTTGTTTGCTCAGAGCAGACATCAGACGACTCAGGTGGTTGTAGTAAATACCCGATTCACTTGCTGCTGTTTGGAGGAATTTTGCTAAAGTTACATCTTGACGGGCAATATGATACAAAGCAAGACGAACTAAAAACGGGTGTCCTCCAATCATAGATATTAGTTGGGTTACATCATCGCTGCTCCAATTTAATTCATGTAATTGAGCCAAATTTAGTACCTGCTCTAAACTAAATTCTGGTAAATCGACGGGAAAACCCGCATTGAAGGGAGAACGATTGATATCTAAAGGTACGTAAATTTCGGTGGAATGTACTATTACCAACCGCAGTTTTTGCCAAATACTTGTTCGTCTGGCTTCTTCGTGTAAATATCTGAGCAAGCCGAAAAAATCACCATAAATATCGGGATATGCAAATAATCTATCGACTTCATCCAAAGCTAAAGTCAATGGTTGAGAGATTTCTGGCAAGATGTACTCTTCAAAATAAGTTTCGCATCGCATATTGCAGCTAATATCATCTTCCCAATATTCATTTAACCGATTTTCCAACTTTAACTTGTGGCTAATAGTTACACAAAACCAACGCAGAAATTTATCTAAGCTGGTAAAACATTGTGCGTCTGCTCCTTTCAAGCTGATATAGACAGTGCGATCGCCTTGTTGGTCTGCTTGATGTAAAATCTGAATCAGTAGCGAAGTCTTCCCCATTTGTTCGGGTGCTTTAATCCGAATTAACGCACCATGTTTGCTAATTTCCCTGTAACAATCCTGTTCTTTCGGGGGACGGTTGACGTAAAAACGGGAATCTAAGGCTACCGGACCTTCAGGATATTCGATGGTAGTATTTTCTGTGAAGGTTGCTACGGTTTGAGGTTGAGGAGTTGAAACAGAGATTTCATCATCCTCCATATCAGCAATTTCCTCCCAATTTAACTTTAGGTGCTGACAAATATATTGGAAAGTTCCAAGGTGAACATTTTTACCATTTAGGAAATTACTCAGAGTACATGGTGCTAACCCAATTTCATGGGCAAAAGCATCTTGACTGTTCTTGCCGGTTTTCATTAGTATGGCTTTTTTTGCCAATTTAACTTTGTCTATGCAGTCCTGACGTACTCGCACCCCTTTATTATTACTCATAGCCGAATTGATAAAACTAATACAAACAGCTTAGAGTATTTCTTTGAAAAAATGAAGCCTAAGCAGGATTTCTTTGAAAAAATGAAGCCCTGAAAAAGTCGAATGAAACTCGAATCAAACTCAAATACATCTTGACATTTTTTCAATTACAATCCTATGGTATGGGCTTTTTATTCTACTTAATTTTTATTGATTTTTAAACTTTTTCTGAAGAAAAAAACCAGAAAATAGGAATATAAGAAAATAATTTACAGTGCCGATTTACCGTTATTACTTGTGCTATTGGAGACTAAGCAATGACTGGAAACTATGAATACCAAGTTGGAGCAAGTCTTCCAGCAGATGCTCCCAGTTATGTAGTCAGAAAAGCCGACTCCGACTTTTATAATGCTTTGAAAGCTGGAAAGTATTGTTATGTTTTTAACTCACGGCAAATGGGTAAATCGAGCTTGAAAGCTCGGACTATGCAACGATTTATAGATGAGGGAGTCGCTTGTAGTAGTATCGATATTTCCGGGCAAGGTAGCAAAGATAACGTTACCCAAGAGCAATGGTATACGGGTATTGTTTCTAGAATTGTTAAGGATTTGAAAATTGCCAATCACGTAGAATTTCGCCGTACTTGGTGGCGCGATCGCAATGATATTTCATCAATGCAAAAGTTAGATGAATTTATAGAAGATGTACTTTTGGCATCTATCCCAGGGAAGATTATTATTTTTATTGATGAAATTGACAGCACTCTGAGTTTAAATTTTGGTCGTGAGGATTTTTTTGCTCTGATTAGAAGTTGCTATAATAGGCGATCGGAAAATTCAGCCTACAAGCGTCTAACTTTTGCTTTATTAGGAGTAGCAACCCCTAGTGATTTGATTACCGATAAAACCCGTACACCATTTAATATTGGGGAACCAATTCAACTAGATGGATTTAAAATTCACGAAGTTGGAGCATTAGTGAAGGGTTTAGAAGAAAAAGTAGAAAATCCCCAAGCTGTGATAACTCAAGTTTTAGCTTGGACAGGGGGACAACCATTTTTAACCCAGAGGGTTTGTGAATTGTTGAGAAACTGGAATTGGCAAGAAAATATAGATTCTCAATCAAAAATTGCCAGGATTATTAAAACTAAAATTATTGATAATTGGGAAACACAGGATAAACAGGAGCATTTAAAGACAATTCGAGATCGGATTCTCACTAACGAGCAAATTGCTGTGGCTTTGTTGGGGTTGTATCAGCAAATCTTGCAACAAAATGAGATTGCTGTCGATAGTAGTGCAGAGCAAATGAGGTTGCGTTTGACTGGGTTGGTGGTGGAACAACAGGGAAATTTGAGGGTTTATAACAAGATTTATGGGAATGTTTTTGATATTAATTGGGTAGAGAATGAGTTAGGTAAATTACGTTTTTATGCTGAGAATTTAAAGGTTTGGAAAGAGACCAAATATCAAGATGAGTCTTGTTTGTTGCGAGGAAAAGCATTGCAGGATGCATTACTTTGGGCAAGTGATAAGACTTTGAGCCATTTGGATAATCAGTATTTAATTGCCAGTCAGGATTTTGATAGACGTGGAATTCAACGTAATTTGGAAGCGGAACAGAAAAATAACCAATTTTTAATAGAGGCGCAGCAAAAAGCAGAAAAAGCGTTAAAAGCCCTTGAGGAAGAAAAAAAAGCAAATCTGAGTTTGGCTGAGGCAACGCGAGAAGCGAATCTGAGTTTGGCTGAAGTGCAACAAAAAAAAAAGCGACAGATTCGTATTGGAGTTTTTGTTTTAGCGCTGTCTGCAATTGGTGCATTAGCTACGTTGATTTTTGCAACTTGGGCTAATCAGCAACGGGTGAAAGCAAACCTAAAGGCTCAAGAGTTGAAAGTTACCACTAATCGAGCACAAGTTCAAGTTCAAAGAGCAGAAGCTGAAGAGAAGAAGGCAAATGCTAATTTTAAAAAAATTGATCAACAATTCAATCAAAAAAATCAGGAAGTAAAGCGGAGAACCCAAGAGGTTGAACAGCTAAAACAGAGAGGAGAGTCTTTAAAGGAAGCAGTTAAACAAGCACAGGGAGACAAACAACAAGCAGAACAACAAGTGTTGTTAGTTGAACAACAGCGTCAAAAAGCAGAAAATACCCGCCAAATAGCTTTAAATCAACTAGGAATAATAAAGAAACAACAGCTAGCAGCTTTAATAAAAAAGAAAACAGCCCAGCAAGAGAGGGAAACTGCTGTTAAAGAATCACAACTTGCACAACAACAAAAGCAACAAGCACAACAACTGGCACAACAAGCCCAAAAGCAGCAAAAAGAAGCCCAAATAGCTACACGATTGGAACAAGCGGGAATCAGAATATTGCGCCAGTTTTATCGAGAAGGGCAAATTGAGAATTTAATGGAAATAATGCGGACTGGAAGGGAGTTGAAAAGTTTAGCTAAAGGTAAACGATCTTTGGCTGATTATCCGACTTACAGTCCATTGTTTAGTTTACAGGAGATGTTGTTAAATATCCACGAACGTAATCAGTTAGAGGGGCATCAAGAAAGCGTCAACAGCGTCGTCTTTAGTCCCGACGGCAAAACCTTAGCTTCTGCAAGTGGTGACAAGACCATCAAATTGTGGAATCTCGCCACAGGTAAAGAAATTACCTCCCTGACTGGGCATAAAGAAAGCGTCAACAGCGTCGTCTTTAGTCCCGACGGTAAAACCTTAGCTTCTGCGAGTAATGACAAGACCATCAAATTGTGGAATCTCGCCACAGGTAAAGAAATTACCTCCCTGACTGGGCATCAAGAAAGCGTCAACAGCGTCGTCTTTAGTCCCGACGGTAAAACCTTAGCTTCTGCAAGTAATGACAAGACTATCAAATTGTGGAATCTCGCCACTGGTAAAGAAATTGCCTCTCTGACTGGGCATCAAGATTGGGTCAACAGCGTCGTCTTTAGTCCCGACGGCAAAACCTTAGCTTCTGCAAGTAATGACAAGACTATCAAATTGTGGAATCTCGCCACTGGTAAAGAAATTGCCTCTCTGACTGGGCATCAAGATTGGGTCAGCAGCGTCGTCTTTAGTCCCGACGGCAAAACCTTAGCTTCTGCAAGTAATGACAAGACTATCAAATTGTGGAATCTCGCCACTGGTAAAGAAATTGCCTCTCTGACTGGGCATCAAGATTGGGTCAGCAGCGTCGTCTTTAGTCCCGACGGCAAAACCTTAGCTTCTGCAAGTAATGACAAGACTATCAAATTGTGGAATCTCGCCACTGGTAAAGAAATTGCCT
>NZ_JBPAOH010000019.1:0-78731 GCF_050875635.1 Tolypothrix sp. VBCCA 56010 | reverse complement strand
GAGCCAAAGGGCGTTGTTTAAGTTAAACTTTTACTACCAACGCCTAAGAACTCAATTTCCGCGATTAGCGACCGCGAAAAATTTGTCTTTGGTTGTTGCGGGTTACGCTATCTTGAGCATTCACAGAACCGCCAATTGCAGCACCATCTTGGCGTGTACGTTGGACAGAGCCTTGAGATTGGTTTGTGTTACCTTTGCGGTAGTATGGGCTGTAGTATGCGCCAGCTTTTTTCTGTGCGTTTTGAATTTGTTGTTGACGGTTGCTGCTTGTGGAGCTTTGAGCGTTGGTGCTACCATCGATCGCAGTACCTTCTTGTGTGGTACCTTGCACGTTGCTTTGAGATTGACCGGCAAAGGCTGCACCAGGAGCAATAGCTAAAGCAGCAGCTAAGATACCGAAAGCAAAATTCTTCAACATTGTTTTAAACCTTAATATTTGTGTGTGAGTGTTGTTGTTAATTGAGAAGGCGTTATTTGAGGAATTAGAATCGTTTGGGTGACTCTTTTATTTAATAGGTAACGCCATCAGAACTTATGCAGTAATTAGCAGCCGCGACGAGCTAAAAGTTGGCGCTGATTGCTGGCTGTGCTGCTATCTTGAGCATTCACAGAACCGCCACTTGCAGTACCGCTTTGGCGTGTAATTTGAGTAGAGTCTTGAGCTTGAGCACTAGATCCACCTCTGCAAGCGGGGTTGTTGTATCTGCCACGGTAACCACCAGCTTTTTTCTGTGCGTTTTGAATTTGTTGTTGCACGTTGGTGCTGGTGGAGCTTTGAGCGTTGGTGCTACCATCTTGTGCAAAACCGTCTTGTTGGGTAACTTGGACGTTGGTTTGATCTTGACCGGCGAATGCAACACCAGGAGCAATAGCTAAAGCAGCAGCTAAGATACCAAATGTAAGATTCTTCAACATGTTTTTAGACCTATTAATTGTGTGTGTTGTTGATTTAAACAAGGCGTTATTTGAGGAATTAGAATCGTTTGGCTGACTCTTTTATTTAATAGGCAAACGCCTTGAGAACTTATGCAGTAATTAGCGGCTGCGACGAGCTATAACTTGGCGTTGATTGCTTGTGGTAACGCTATCTTGAGCATTTACAGAACCGCCAATTGCAGCACCGTTTTGGTGGGTAACTTGTCTAGAAGCTTGAGCTTGAGCATTCGAGCCACCTCTGCAATAGTAGGGGCTATAGTATCCGCTACGACGACCGGCTTTTTGAATTTGTTGTTGCACGTTGGTGCTGGTGGAGCTTTGAGCGTTGGTGCTACCATCGATTGCAACACCCTCTTGTTGGGTGATTTGTACGTTGCTTTGAGATTGACCGGCAAATGCTGCACCAGGAGCGATCGCTATTGCTGCGGCTAAGATACTAAATGTAAGATTCTTCAACATATTTTTAGACCTGATTAATAGTATATATATGGTTGTTAATAGATCCAGGCGTTGCCTATTCATCAAATAATGGTAAGCAACGCCTGATAACTTGATAGAATAATTAGCAGCCGCGACGAGCTAAAACTTGGCGCTGATTGCTTGTGGTAACGCTATCTTGAGCATTCACAGAACCGTTAATTGCAGCACCGCTTTGGCTTGTATGTTGGACAGACCCTTGAGATTGGGCACTAGATCCACCTCTGCAAACGGGCTTGTAGTATCTACCACGGTAAGCACCAGCTTTTTTCTGTGCGTTTTGAATTTGTTGTTGATTGTTGATGCTGGTGGAGCTTTGAGCGTTGGTGCTACCATTGATTGCAGCACCCTCTTGTGTGGTAACTTGGACGTTGCTTTGAGATTGACCGGCAAATGCTGCACCAGGAGCGACAGCTAAAGCAGCAGCTAGTAAACCAAAAGCAAAATTCTTCAACATTGTTTTTAAACCTAATTTACTTGTGTGTGTATGGTTGTTAATAGATCCGGGCGTTGCCTATTCATCAAATAATGGTAAGCAACGCCTGATAACTTGATAGAATAATTAGCGGCAGCCAGCAGCTAAAATTTGACGCTGATTGCTGGTTGTGGTGCTATCTTGAGCATTCACAGAACCGCCAATCGCTGCACCGCTTTGGCTTGTACGTTGGACAGACCCTTGAGATTGAGCACTAGATCCACCTCTGCAAACGGGCTTGTAGTATCTACCACGGTAAGCACCAGCTTTTTTCTGTGCGTTTTGAATTTGTTGTTGATTGTTGATGCTGGTGGAGCTTTGAGCATTGGTGCTACCATCGATTGCTGCACCTTCTTGTGTGGTAACTTGCACGTTGCTTTGAGATTGACCAGCAAAGGCAGCACCAGGAGCGACAGCTAAAGCAGCAGCTAGTAAACCAAAAGCAAAATTCTTCAACATAATATTTCTAGACCTGATTATTTGTGTGTTGTAGTTGGTTCAAACTGACTTATAAATCCTGTGACTCAATTTGCGTATACATACTTAAAATTTGAGGAGTTCTCAGGGTTTTTACGCTGTCGTTTGATGTTATGAGATTCAAATCAAAGTCGCATCATTCCGGATTTTTCTGAAAGTTTTTTTCAAGTTGAATGTTTGCGCTTTATCTGCCCTTTATATAAACTCCCTCTAAAAGAGGTAAATCTCATACTAAATAGTTTTAACCAAAGTTCTTGGGGGTGTCAAGAGTTTGGGCAAAAGTTTTTTTTGGTAAATTCCTGGGCGCTGGTTTTTTTTGGTGCTAGGATCTACGACTATAAGTTAAGATATAAAGTGCTGTAGCTGTGAAACAGAAAGCAAAACCAAGAATCGCCTTTCTGCGTGACAAAGCAGGGCTGACCCAGCTTGAGCTATCACGTCTTGTCGGAGTGACTGAAAGCACGATCCAGAACTGGGAGAGTGGCAGGACTGGATGTGACCATATTGAAAGAATCGTGAGATTTTGCCAAGCTCTAAACTGTCAGGTAGAAGACCTGATTGAGTACGTAAGTGCATCACCAGAAGAGATTTCGGCAAAAACACCAACATCTTTAAGCGAGATACATGACCTATTGGGGACTGACGAGCCAACGCTTGCTAGCACACCCCAACCTGAAGTAGCTCACAAGCGTAAAGTCGCTAGAAGCAACTCCAACGTATCTTAAGTAAATTGACTCATTCTTAATTTCTTCGGTCATAAGCACCAGCCAACTATTGTTGGTACTTAATTGCTTGACTATTGGCACGTAAGAAAAGCAAGTGACAAAGTGTGTATACTACCTAAATTAAAATGTATGCGGGACACCGTATCATACTATTATTCTACTCTAAAAGGGTATTACTTGGCAGCGCGTTTGTAGATAGCAATAAAAGCGGGAATGTTGAGCATTAACTATTGGCGCTAGCACTCAGATTATAGGTGATGATTATTACCTGAGTGCAGCTTGCTGCCATAAAGTATCAACTGTCACAAACTGATAGCCTTGTTGTAGCAATTGGGGAATCAGGCTTTCTGCTGTAGCGGCAACATCTTGTCCGCCGCAAGCGCCATCATGCAAAACAATCAGTGAGCCGTTTTGTACTTGCTGGAGAACTCGCTGCACTACAGTACCGACTCCTGGTCTTACCCAATCTTCTGGTACAACGCTCCACATAACTGGACGGTAATTCCACTGATGTAATAAATTTAAAGTTTCCGGTGTAAAGAAGCCGTTGGGGGGTCGGACATCACGTACTTGTGACGGTGGTAAATTGCAAGCACTATGAATTGCAGCTTGGGTTTTTTCTAAACTTTGCTGAAGTTCAGTTGGGGAAAGCATCGGGAAATTGCGATGATCGTAGCTATGCAATCCGATCCAGTGACCGCGATCGCATATTGTTTTGGCGATCGCCGGATTTCGATTCACGCAAACACCCAACCAAAAAAAACTAGCTTTAATATTATAGCGGTCTAAAACGGCTAAAAGTTCCGGCGTGTATTGCGGATGGGGACCATCATCAAACGTGAGTGCGATCGCTTTAGAATTTGGATCGCCACACCAAAGACACTTAGGAAACGTTGGTTTGAGAAGTCGATAAACAAGCGGATATAGAGAAGCGAATTGCATCTTGAGTCTTTCAATTTTAGATTTTAGATTTTGGATTTTAGATTTTGTAACGCTTACTATAAGAAAATTTACGGTATTGTATAACTGTAAAAGAAATAACTAATTAATAGTTAAGAAATTTAAATTGTAGGGGAGCCAGTGCGTTGCGGAGGTTCCCTCCGTTGTAGCATCTGGCGTTGTGTTATGCCGTTCGCTTTTAGCGTCCCGAAGGGAAGGCTAACGCACCCTACGTCTACGTCAAGTTTATATTTATTCATATAAGTTGAATTTTTCTCACCGACTTACTTAACTTAACTGTAACAAAATTTGTAACGGCAGCATGATTTTCGCATCTAGGCGTTTAGATTGGTGACACACCTAAGTTTAGGGGAAATCCCTGATTGTAGGAGCAATGTTGCTCAAAGATATACGAGATTATCAAATTTTATTTCTTTCCTTATTCCTAATTTTGGGAATTGGTACAAGAGATTGGACGTTGCGACCAGAGTTGATTGCAGTGGCGATCGCAACCTGTGTATCAACGCAATGGCTTTTGTCAAGAGTCAAGAGTTGTAGAGACGCGATATATCGCGTCTGTACGAGTCAAGAGTTATTGGCAAATGACACAGGACAAAAGACGAATCTTCGTAGTGCGTTGATTACTGCGTTAGGACTCAGCTTGCTTTTACGGGCTGATGATTGGACGACGATGGCTTTAGCTGGATTTGTGGCGATCGCTAGTAAGTTTGTCTTCAAAGTCGGTGATAAACATTTCTTCAATCCCGCCAACGCTGGTATCATTTGTGCCTTATTACTAACCCCCAATGCTTGGGTTTCACCGGGACAATGGGGTGATGATTGGTGGTATGGGCTGTTATTTGCGGGCACAGGTGGCATGATTCTCAAGCGAGTCGGACGTTGGGATACAACAGCCGCTTTTTTGCTTACATACGCTTTTATGGAAGCAATTCGCAATATGATGCTGGGCTGGACTTGGGATGTTTACTGGCATCGATTGATGAGTGGGTCATTGCTGCTATTTGCCCTGTTTATGGTGACAGACCCTCGGTCAATTCCCAATGCTCGAATTGCGCGTGTGATTTGGGCAATGTGCATCGCCATATTAACTTTTATTCTGCGGAATTATTTCTTTGTTTCCACCGCAGTTTTTTGGGCACTGTTTGCCCTTGCCCCTTTGACTATCCTGCTAGATACCTTTTGGAAAGCACCGAGATTTTCTTGGGGAATGGGGAGTGGGGAATGGGGAATGGGTAGTGGTTAGTGGTTAGTGGTTAGTTGTTAGTAGTATTTTCCAACCATCAACTATCAACCCTTCGGGTTCGTCAGATGCGCGGCTGTCGGGAAACCCGACGGCAGGTGCTACAACGGGGGGAAAATACGCAACGCACTGCCTCCCCAACGTACTGACTCACCATCAACCATCAACTATCAACTATCAACTAACAACTATCAACTAACAAACATGAAACCTTTTCGATTATTAATTTCTTTACTACTAACATTTGTTGCTGTGTTTTGTTTTACGCCGACGGCTTGGGCATTTTGTGGATTTTATGTTGCGAAAGCTGATGCAAAGCTGTATAACAAAGCTTCTCAGGTGGCGATCGCGCGATCGGGCGATCGCACTGTCCTGACGATGGCAAATGACTTTCAGGGTGAAGTCAAAGATTTTGCAATTGTTGTACCTGTACCGACAGTGTTACAAAAAGAGCAAGTGCGCGTTGCTGAACCGAAAATTATTGAGCGCTTAGATGCTTTTAGCGCCCCAAGATTGGTAGAATACTTCGACTCAGACCCCTGTACACCAGTTTATCAAGAAAGAGGAGGGCTTCCACTACCATTAGCAGCACCAAGAAGTCGGGTAGGAAGTGCCAGAAGTGCTGACAATTTAGGTGTGACTGTCGAAGCGCGTTTCAATGTTGGTGAATACGATATTGTAATTCTTAGTGCCAAAGAATCTGGCGGATTGTCAACTTGGCTGAACCGCAACGGTTATAAAATTCCTAAAGGGGCAAAACAGCTACTTCAGCCTTACATTCGTTCCTCAATGAAATTCTTTGTTGCTAAAGTCAACTTAGATAAATTTGAGGAATCTGGCTATCAGTTTCTGCGTCCTTTGCAAATTTCTTATTTTTCACCTAAATTCATGCTGCCAATTCGTTTGGGCATGATTAACGCCACAACCGAACAAGATTTAATTGTCTACATTCTCTCACCTAAAGGACAGGCAGAAATCACCAATTACCGGACAGTGAAAGTTCCTTCCGGTGAAAATATTCCTTTATTTGTCAAAGATGAATTTAGCGACTTTTATAAATCCATGTTTCAAACTTCTTACATCAAAGAAGATAGAAAAGTGGCATTTTTAGAATATGCTTGGGATATGAGTAATTGCGATCCTTGTTCTGCCGAACCTCTCAGCCAAGAAGAACTCAAGCAAGCGGGTGTATTTTGGCTAGATAATGATTTTGGGGTAAACGCACCCGCACCCCGCCGCATTCGCCCGCCAAGCCCTTCTAGTAGCGTTTTCATTTCTCGTTTGCATGTCCGCTACACCCGCGACAAATTCCCCGAAGACTTGATGTTTCACGAAACCTCTAACCGCGAATCTTTTCAAGGGCGTTACGTTTTGCAACATCCGTTTACAGGTCAAGTTACATGTTCTGCGGGAAGAGAATATAAGCGGTCTTTGAGCAAACGTTTTGAAAAAGAAGCGCAAACTCTTGCTAAATTAACTAATTGGAATATTCAAGACATTCGCCAAAAAATGAAGCTTGTCGGGCAGGTAAGTAGTTCTTGGTGGCAGAATCTTTTCTCTTGGTTGGGATTAACGTAAGGTAAGAAAGCACGAATAGATATAGAAGTAGAGAGGACAGTAAGCGTCGTCTCTACGTATTTTTTGATTACCTATATCACTGCTGGTTTAAATAATTAAACCGTCACCACAATTTTTCCGTTCTGCTGATTCGATTCCATGTAGCGATGCGCTTCGACAATTTCATCCAATTTGAAAACGCGCTCATCAATTACAGGTTTAAGTTGTCCTGATGCCAAACCTTCGTAAATAAATTTGACTCCTCTTTGAACAGCTTCTTCGTTACGCGATAAACTCAATGCGTCGCTACCTGTAAACTCAAAAACAGCATAAACGGGGAATTTAATTGACTTCGTAATCGCAGGTAACAAGGGAAAAATCGTTGGTTCTGGCGATAAGGTACCGTAAATAATAATAGTGCCTTTGGGTGCAGTCACTTCCACAAGTTGCGCTAGTGTGGGACCTGCAACTGGGTCATAAACCAATTCTACACCGCGATCGCCTGTAATTTCTTTGACTCGACCTACCAAATCTTCTTCATTGGTAACAATAACATAGTCTGCCCCTGCATCAACGAGATTTTGGCGTTTTGCTTGGGTTCTGGTGGTAGCAATTGTAATCGCTCCCATCATTTTTGCCAGTTGAATTGCGGAATATCCAGTACTGCTTGATGCAGCAGTAATTAAAACATATTGCCCTGGTTGTAACTTACCCACATCTGCAAATGCAAAATATCCAGTTAAATATTGCAGCCATGCTGTTGCGGCTTCTGTGGAAGTAAGATTGTCAGGATAACGAAAGGCTGCATTAGCAGGGACAATCACTTGTTCGCCGTAACTACCATAATCCCGCATCGAAAAAAATGGACCCGTACTAACTTTATCACCTACCTTTAAGTTTGTTACATTTTCGCCAACCGCGTCAACTATACCCGCTGCTTCATAACCGAGACTTGAAGGCAATTTTGGCATTTCCACATAATTACCTTCGCGGAACAAAACTTCCGCACGGTTCAACCCAATTGCTTCAACTTTGATGCGAATTTCGTCTTTACCGGGTTCTCGTACTTGTACATCTTCAAGTTTGAGAACATTTGCATCACCAAGTTGATCAAAACTAACTACCTTAGCCATAGTGATATTTTTCCTTTTCTAGTAATTACTTCAAGCGGGTGATAGAAAAAGCAAAATCCTTAAGTTCATTGGCTTCCATAACTTCGTGCCATAATCTCGCCAAATTTTCCAGCAAATGTGCGCTCGATAGACGACCTGCATCTACCGGAATAAAACCGCTGTCTTCAATCAGTTGAACGACTAAATGCTTGGCTTGTTTATCATCTCCGCACAAAAAGACAGTTAGCTTGTTTGTGTCAGACTCCTGAGTTGCCTTTACCAAAAGCTCGGCAGGGAAATGATTAAAGGCTTTCACAATCCGCGCACCCACCAATCGTTTTTGTAGCTCTTCGGAAGTAGAGCCGGCTTCTGGAATCTCAAAAATGTGTTCTCCTGGTGCAGTACCGACGATGGTCTCAGTCGTTGTGAGCGGATTCATAGTATCAATTACAATTTTGCCTTCGAGTGAACCCAGACCGTTGAGCACTTGTTCCATCTTTCTCCAAAGCACAGAGAACAAAATTACGTCTGCAAACTCTACAACTTCATCCGCTTGACCTGATGAGCCATTAACACCCATTTCAGCAACTAACGGTTCTAGTTTTGAGAAATTGCCGGAGTTGCTGACCATCACTTGATGACCAGCATGTGCCCAAGCTTTTGCAAGCGTCCCACCGATTTGTCCTGCTCCGATAATGCCAATCTTCATCACTAAACTCCTTATCTGTAAAATTGCCGTCAAATCATCAGCTTAAAAAAGTGGTTGGCGAATTTGGTTGCGCTCACTCGCTTTTGCTGCGAAGTAATGCCGTGTAGCATCATCAATCGGGAAAACTTGGGAAACAGCCATTTGGTCAATGGTTAAGCGTGCAAGCTTCCATTCGTTTTCTTTACGGAAATTCATGACTTGAATCCCATGTGCAATTAGCAAAGGATTATCTGATGCTACCAACTCAGATGTATCAGCAAATTTCAACACATTTAAGTAGCTAACTGAGGTTGCTGTTTCATCTGCTTCACCATAGACAATAATATTTACTGGTTGATGGCGGATACCATCTAGCAAAACTGCCTGGTTTGCTTGCCAAAATTCAGTATGTGCTTTTTTACCTTCACGATATGCTAGGGCGTGGTCGTAAATAAAATTGTCTGTGACAATGGCTTCGATGACATCAAAATGACGTGCATCCAATGCAAGCTCGAATAATTGCGTTTTTTCAATTAGTTCGAGTTTGTCTTCTGCCGATAATTTGATGCCGTCTTTCTGGATGTAGCTAGCAAACAGCGCAGCCGGAATATTCGCACTTGGCTTTTTACTAGTAAACATGGTTACATCTCCTTAAAAATTAATCTGTGAAATTACTAGAAAAAATCGATTGGTAAAGGTTTGTTTTTATATGTTTTTATGTCTCAACCTTTCCTATATCCATACTCGCAAGATTAAAATTATTTGTCCAATCGATTAATAATATGAGTGTCATTCATCATTTCAATCTTGCAGGGGTAGACCTCAACTTGCTGGTTGTATTCGATGCGTTGATGACTTCCCAGCACCTTACCCGCGCTGCCGAAAAAATTGGGTTGTCGCAACCTGCAACCAGCAACGCGCTTTCTCGACTGCGGAAACTGTTTAAAGATGATTTGTTTATCAAGACATCTAAGGGGATGACACCGACACCAAAGGCAATTGAGTTAGCTGAATTTATCCATGAGGTGTTGTTGCAAGTTCAAACAGCTATTTACAGCGAGTCGCAATTTATCCCCGAACAGAGCGATCGCATCTTCCGACTTGGTATGGATGATTATACAGAGGTAGTATTTTTACCGAAGTTATTGAAACAAATTGAAATACTTGCTCCAAAGGTGAAAATTCAGGTGCGCTCAACTAATTGGATGCGATCGCCTAAACTACTTGATGCTGACGAAATTGATTTGGCGATCGGGCATTGTCCGCAATTCCAAGCGTGGCATACTCGACAATTACTTTACCAAGAGCATTTTGTCTGTTTGTTTGCAGAAAAATTTAAAATCCAGAAAGCGATCGCTCTAGAGGAGTATATCGCAGCTTCTCACCTGCTTGTATCTCCCAAAGAAGATATGGTGGGCTTGGTAGATAAGGCTTTGGCTCTTCAAAACCTAAGCCGAAATGTTGCCATGTCTGTGCCCAACTTTCTGATTGTGCCGTTTATTTTGGTAAATACAAACTTGATTGCAACTGTGCCTGCACAGCTAGTCAAAACATTTGTAGAAGTTTGGCAATTATATGCTTCCCCACTACCATTTGAAATGACTGGTTTTTCCGTAGATATACTGTGGCATAACAAAAATGACCGCGACCAAGGGCACATATGGTTACGGAATTTGATTTCTCAAATATGTGTAGATTAGTAGAAAGAAGTTGGAGCAGTGGCTTCAACTTCTCAAATCTACTTACTTCTGCCTGGGATACCTGGGACGACAGGGATTTCCCCAAGCTACTTGCCCTGCGGGTATGTCACTTAAAACACTGCTACGAGCGCCGATTACGGCATTAGCCCCAATTGTCACTCCTGGGGCAATAAAACAATCTGTTGTTACCCATGCGCCATTACCAATGGTGATAATTGCTGTTTTCAGTCCAAAGGCTGGATCTTTGATGTCATGAGTACCAGTACATAGATAACTTTTCTGGGAAATTACGCAGTGTGAGCCGATGTGAATCTCATCAAGACTGTATAAAACGACATCATCACCAATCCAGCTATAATCGCCAATGCTGATTTTCCAGGGATAAGTAAAGCGGGCGGTAGGGCGAATTAATACACCTTTGCCGACTTTTGCCCCAAATAGCCGGAGTATAGCGCAACGGAGATTACTGAGGGGCTGAGGAGTCAGTGGAAAGGCGATCGCTTGTACAAACCACCAAAATAAAATATACCAACCTGCACGACCCCGATCAAACCAGGATTGGTCATACTTGCGTAAATCTACAAAAGGTTCTGCATCAACTACCGACGGTTGTTTACTCACATTCAACTGGGACATCAAATTTTAGATTGGGAATTGGGCAATGGGCATTGGGCAATGGGCATTGGGCATTGGGCAATGGGCAATGGGCAATGGGCAATGGGCAATGGGCAATGGGAATAAAAAGAAGCTAGACGTATTTCTATGCCCACATAGACCATGCCCCATGCCCCATGCCCCATTCCCCATTCCCAATCTTTTAAGTTGCCGTTTGTCCAATTTCTTGCGTGAGGGATGGTGGTGCCGATTTGGGGGTGCTGGTAGTATTTAGTTGCCCGCCACAACTGCGTAATTCGTAAAGTTTCACCCCAATTTGGTATTCATATTGACTCAACAAACGGGCGTAGGTATATCCAGCTTTGCCATCCAAAAAGCCGCGCTGAATAATGTAGAACAAAATAAATCGCAAAAATGGTTTAAATGGCAAACGTACCCAGACTTTTTTCAAAAAGCGCTTGCGTTGCACTGCATCACCAAATAAATTTGCGCCAATAGTGCCGCTGTCGTCTTTACCTGTGAGAATGTTGAAATAAACACGCGCTTCCCAGTTGGAATAGCGATTATGTCTTTCTAACCAGTGGAACAAGTCGCGGAAGTCTTCATGAAGCATATCGTTTTTCAGATAGCCGACTTTCCCCGGTAAAATGACGTGTTCGTGAACTTCATTATCACCAGTGTTGGGAATATCCTCGGTGTTGAGATTTTCGTAGCGACCTTTGGCGTGCTTAAATAAACGCAGGTTCCAATCAGGATATTTACCGCCGTGGCGAATCCATTTACCTAAGAAAAATACGCGGCGATTGAGGTAATAACCATCGTGTTCATCATTTTGAATTGCTTGAGCAATTTCATCCCAAAGTTCGGGGGTGATGCGCTCATCGCAATCGACAATTAGCACCCATTCATTACGGAAAGGTAGATTTTCTAAAGACCAATTTTTCTTTTTGGGCCAGCGTCCATTAAAGTGGAACTGCACCAGGTTTGCACCGTAACTTTTAACAATTTCCTCGCTCTGATCGGTACTTTGAGAGTCTACAACAAACACTTCATCGGCAACAGCGACGCTAGCGAGGCAAGCTGGTAAGTTTGCTTGTTCGTTTTTTGCGGGAATTAATACGGAAACTGGTATTTTTGATGACATATTAAGTAGTTATTTCTATTTTTTATTTGATGATAAAAGACCCTGAATCGCGGCATTTAAGTAACCAATCTGACCGTAGGCATACACAAGTTTGTCAAAGCGTTCTGCTGGGTCACTTAAATGTTGCAATGATTTATACAAGCCGCGTAAAAACCTTTCGCCGCCGCGCTGCAATTGACCGATACCGGCTTTACCGGCAAGTTGTTCTCGATAGCACTCACTGATGCCTTGCCACCAGCCTCGGTTTAAAAACCAGGAGCGGTTGAGGCGTTCTGGAGCGACATTGTGAGCAACTAGAGCATCGGGAAGATAAGCAACTTGCCAACCGCGTTGAAGGGCAAGTTCTGTCATTTGCAGTTCTTCATTAGATAATAAGTTTTTACCTACTCGACCGAGATTAGGGTCAAAACCGCCAATTTCGTTGAGAAAGCTGCGGCGGATCGAGTAATTTAAGCCTCTAGGGGTTAAACCGGGCTGCTCGATGTAGACGATGCTATCACCTAAATCGTATGCTCCCAAATTGCCAGCTAGTCCGGGAGATAGCCAGCGTGGTTGTTGGATTCCTTGGGGCCATAATAAAGTGACTTTGCCACCTGCGATCGCGATCTTAGAGTTATTTTCATAGGCAGAATATAATATTTGCAACCAGCGCGAGCTTGCAACTGCATCGTCATCCAAATAAGCGAGAATTTCCCCCCTAGATTCTTTTGCACCAGTGTTGCGAGCGACAGATAAACCAAGCACCGGTTCAAAGACGTACTTCAAACGGGGATCGGATAACCTTTGTTCTACAACTTCGCGTGTGCGATCGCTTGAGTTATTATCGACCACCACCACCTCAAAGCCAGCGGCAAACTCTTGCGCCAAAAGGCTATCTATGGCAGCGCCTAAATAGGTATCTCGGTTGTGAGTACAGATAATGGCAGAGATTTGCGGATCTGGCATAAAGTTGATTTTGGATTTTAGATTTGGGATTTTGGATTTGGGATTTTGGATTTCTTAAGAGTCAAGAGTGATTTTGCTTGTCTCAAGAGTCTCCCTGTCCCCTTGTCCGGTGTGTCTCCTTGTCCCCTTGTCTCCTTACCGCTAAATCTATACCAAAAATTCCTGACTCACCAACCGAGTTTTTTCGGAAATAATCGTTAAAAGTTCATGCTTGTTGAATATGACTGTGTAAAACTACCAGAGTTTCCGCCAGTTGACTAAGTTTAGTTTCTAAATATTGCTTGCGTCCTAGTAGTTGGCGTAACTTTTGGTAACGAGCGATCGCCATACTTACGATCGGTACTTGATCGGGTGGACAGGGACGCGACCACACTTGACCGGAGGAATCTAAACCGCAAAGGCGGTAGCCTGTACGTGCTGATTGATACGATACGTTTTCTTGAGCCGCGCAAATTTCTTCTACATAATCCATCAGGCGATCGACTTCCGCATGGCGCAGGGTTGCGGTTCCCCCAGCTTCGCTTTCTCGTGCCTGGGACTCTAACCAGCCATTGACAATCGGACCTTCTATGTAAATATCTTGAATTTGTTTGACAATTTTTTGCAATTCTTTTTGCCAAAGCGAAACGCTTTCTTGAATTTCTTGCAACAAATTAAGTGCTAATGCGGGATTAGCTGCGTTGCGATGGCTTGTGAAGCTGGGAGTTTTGAATTTGGGTAGTGCCGGCGATCTGCCATCGCTGTCTTGTGTGGGAAAGGTTTGCACAGAGTTATGATGATAAGAATGATTCTCAAATTCTGTACCAAACTCAGGTGCGTCTGCTTCGGTCACACCTTCTTTTGATGAAACAGCATCTGCTGTAGCTTCGCTATTTCCAACGCTGATCCGAAAAGAGAAAGACTGCTTTGTAGAACTAGCTTCGGCGGAGGCTGTGCCGTTAGTTCCCAAATCGTGTAGAGTTGCCTCAATGCGTTTTAAGCCTGCTTTCATAAAAAATTACCTAACTTATCCTGTCCCCAGTGGTGTTCTAATGATTGAGAAGTGTCTCAATGGGATTTTTCTTTTTTCGCCACAAGTGGCATTAAATAATGCTGGTGCTAATTTTATCTCTTAAAAGTTATTTAGTACCAAAAATCCCACTTTGGTAGTGAAAAAATTCAAAGTAAGAAATTGCCACCCTAATTAATTAAAGATACTAAGGAAAAAGCTTTGGGTAAAGTCATCCTCGTGACCGGACCTGCACGATCTGGTAAAAGTGAATGGGCAGAAATTCTGGCAATGCAGTCAGGCAAAGCAGTTGTTTACATTGCCACTGCCACGCAAAACTCAGCGGACGCAGAGTGGAATCAACGCATTGCCCAACACCAAAAACGCCGTCTTGAAGATTGGGTAACGCTGGAAGTACCGATAGAATTATCTGCTACTCTTGCGGATGCTCAACCAAATATCTGTCTATTGGTAGATTCTTTGGGAACTTGGGTAGCTAATCTACTCTCTCAGGAGGATGCAATCTGGGAAAACACGGTTGCAGAATTATTAGAAACGGTGGATTTGGTTGCGGCTGATATGATATTTGTGGCAGAAGAAACAGGTTGGGGTGTGGTGCCGGCTTATCCGGTTGGGAGAAATTTTCGCGATCGCCTGGGTTCTTTAATCCGCCAATTAGCTCATCTGTGCGAAGCTGTTTATTTAGTCACTGGCGGTCATGTTCTTAATCTCAGTGTTCTCGGTTCCCCGTTACCACCAAAATCTTAATTTAAAATTAAGTATTGAAAATTAGAAATCTGATGTCGCAAGTTTAATATTGTGGTATGGCAACCAAACACGAAGTAAAACAATACCTTGCTTACTGGTTTCAGTTAGGCAAAAAGGTGATGACAAATAATGGTTCGGCAAGTCTGTTGCCGCAACCCGTAATTCAAGGCGATCGCTACAGTCAGGAATTTGAAAATTGCTGGCAGCAAATTATCTCACCAGAAACAGGCGACTGTTACTTAGAAGGTACGCAAGAAACTATTGCCGAGTTGCTGACACCGAGTTGGGAAATGAGCCATTGTAGTCGTTGTACGATGCCAGTACCGATGCGAAGCTTGGGAATGCCACCTGAATTATGTCCGTGTAATGATTTACTCAATTGGCCCAATACAGAATTGCCAGCACCGCGATCGCCAGTAAATAATCAAGAACAATTAACGGCAATTCGCGATCGCTTGAATAATGTTTCGTCTACAAGCAGATAACTGGGTGTTGGTAAATATTACTATTAAATCCCTAATTTTTTGTAGAGACGTTCCATCGGAACGTCTCTTGTGAGGTTTTGGAACCATAACCAGAGCGTAAAAATTTTCAATTTATACCGCAAATCATCAACGCCATTAATTTTACAAGCGATCGCCTTTTTCATAGCCCGCACCAACCGAAGCGGGCTTTGTATCTTTAATACCCTTACATTATGAAGGTGCATTCCGGACAGCAATCCAAAATCGACATTACCCCATATTCAACACTTTCCTTAACACTGCTTGGTCTTCTGACTTCGCTTTTAAGCGACCATTTTCGACATCTCGAATCCAGCTTTGGCTTTTACCTGTCAACTTTGCTAATTCTCTTTGGGAGAGATTCAGATTTTTTCGCGCTTGTAAAATCTGTTCCCCAAGCAAATCGCCGGTGGTTTTTATCTTTTTTCTAGTGGTAACAGTTTGTCGCTGATTTTTCTGAGATTTGGGGATTGGCTGTTCCCATTCTGGTGGTAGTTCAAACGACAAAATTCGAGCGTTCATTAGCAAATTCCACTTACCACGCGGACTTGTGTCTGTCAAGCGAGTGTCAGCACCACCGTCATTAGTCCAAAATTCTAATGCTTCTTCTGGATCTTCGGGAATATCAATTAACTTTGCCCACAAAGGTTGAATTTCTGGTGGATAGGTAATCGGGTCGAAAACTGGTTTGATTCCATAATGATGGAGAATTTCCAAGTCACTTTCAAAAGTTCGCAGCAGTCGCTTGCGTTCTTCGCGATGTCTGGTTGCGTGGTTGACTTTTTCCTCACCGTAAGCAACTTTCAGCAAGGTGGGAACGGTGATGCGTTGTTCTTTGCCCATTTTAGTTTTAAATAGCAGCCATAGCATTAATCGCGCTGCACCTTCATGTTGTTGCCAAATGCTCATGATTGTGCTTAACAAAGATTTAGGCAGACTGCGATATTGATAAAATGCAGTTCGCTCTTTGCATCCTTGTTTATTTAAGAAATACCGCGTCCAAATACCAGCTTTGACTTTAAAAGTTAACCCGACTAGATATTTACACCCCAGATTATCTTCTTGAAAATAGTGCTGAATGTCTACTATGTGCCACAAGCGACTGCCTGTAACTGAGAAACCTTTGATTCGACCTTGTTGGGGCCAGTCAATGGTGGTTATCAGCGAGCAAGCTTGCAGTACAATATTTTTCATAAGAGCGAGTTTGGCGTTTTTACTCAAGTCTTTGCGTTTCTCTAAGCCTAAATATTTCTCAATTTGGCGATCGTCGATCGCAAACTCTTGCTCCCAAGGTTGCTCGGAAGCTGTAGCATAAGCAGCAAAAATTAAATGGATGCAAGCAGCTCTAATATCAAGTGCTTCAATTGCCTGTAACTCTGTTGCGCGATCGCTTACTTTAAATGGATCGGTAATGTGAAATGCGATCGCTCCCTTACCTTGGTTAACTTGTCTGCCATAACATAAGAAACCCTGTTCATCGATTTGCCAAGGTAAAGATGTTCGCTGTGCCAACACGTTGCAAGCTTCCCAAATGACGATCGCTGATGCAAAAGGGTTACTCTTCCCATTGGCAAACAAATCTGAACTTGTGGCATCTCTAGGTTCAACTTTGCATCTTCCCTTTTTCGCTTGCCAAGGAATCGGTGACTTTGTGGGACAGGCAATCACGCATTGCGGTTCGGGGTAATAACCTTCGCAATTGTTACAAAGACAAGGGTCGATCCAATATTCATCGTTCTCTATTTTGATCGCACCTGTAGGACATTGAGGACGGCAGTTATCACATCCAACGCAACTGTTGTTAGGAATTGTATAAGGCATACGGCAATTGCCACTCTACTCGCTCTCGATATCTGGCTCAAGTCTAAGAATGGATGTATTTACTTTTTTTAATACTCACCACCACAATATTTCGACTGCAAGAATATTATCTTGCCAAATTAATCAAGAAACATCCATATTCAGTACTTTGCATTTCTCTGAATGCTATAAACGCTTTTAACTAAAGCTTAATATTACTTATTTATTAAATATATATTTCCCGAATCTTAAGATAACGTTGTTCACTTCGGAGCTTAGAAATATTTTTTAATATCTTACATCATCGGATATATATAAACGTTTGCTAGCTGAACATAATAAAAAATCATAATTGTTATTGACGAACATTTAGCTTTTTAGCGATAGATTTTATCGCGCTTATTAATATTATTAATAATTTTTCGGAAAAAATTATGTTGTTAGCTAATTTACAGTTTTTAATGACAAATTAAATGTGTTGAATTGATGTAAATAATCAAAAATATGATATTGAGCTTGTATTTAGTTATGTAGGCGATCGCTTAAAAAGTAAATTTCACATCATTTACTTTGCCCAATATAGATTCCGGATATACATAAGCTAATACAAAAGCAATTATGTATATCTAAACACTATTTATTATTTTTATTTGGTAACGCATATTTCTCTATAAACACTATCATCAGTCAGACAAATTTTACCAAAACTTGTCAAATTAAACATCAGTTATTTATTTCTATTTATCAGTAAATAAGGAATTTAAGTCTTCAGCAATCGATTGCTCTGATAAATCTTGCGTCTCACCTCAAATCAGCAGAATCAGGCTATACAAGCATGATATCAGTCAACGTCTAATTTAAATTATTGGTAAAAAGTTTCAACTAGAAAGTTTCAAATAACTTAAAAAAATCCAAATATTAAGTAAAAGTCATCAAAAATTGATAGAGAAAATAATCATTTGTGAATAATAAAGCCAGCTAATTAAGATTAAGTTAGGATGAGAATAAGAGTTCAAATAGATTAGTAAGCAAAATTGCTGAGGTAGATTCATGGCACAACTAACAGGCTTGACATTTGGCGGTAAAACTTGGACACCTAAATTTGCTCAAGATATCGATCAAGAAAAGTGCATTGGCTGTGGCAGATGCTTTAAAATTTGCGGGCATAATGTACTATCTTTGGCAGCGCTAAACGAAGAAGGCGAATTTGTAGAAGATGAAGATGATGATGAAATCGAACGGAAAATAATGACAGTGGCTAATCCAGAAAACTGTGTTGGTTGTGAGGCTTGTGCAAGAATTTGTCCAAAGAATTGCTACACCCATGTTGCCTTAGTAAGTTAAGGTTTCTGCGCTTTTTTCAAGCGCTATTGCCGGAAAATGCGCTTGCTAAACCTCATCGGAATGCACACCTGCTTAAGCCGAATGACACGCTTGTTAAGCCCAAAGCCTTGTGTCGGCTCGTTCCCAGCCTTAAGGCTGGGAATGTATTTAACCCTTGACTGTGCCTCTCGTCAAGAAAGGTGGAGGCAAAGCCTCCCAGGCTGGGAACCAGTCAGGGAAAGGGCTGTATCTTAACAAGCGTGCCATTCTCCTTCTATAGCGGTTCTCAGTTGAGTTAAATACAGTATGGGAGAATGCAGAAAGTCATTTTAAAGTGCATCTGCGATGAAAGCTTACTCCACCGACCTCCGTCAAAAAGTGATGAATGCATACAACAACGCAGAAGGCTCTCAACGATAAGTAGCAAAAAGATTTAGCGTCAGCTTGAGCTTTGTTCAAACATTTCTAGACATTCACTGCGAATTTATTCTGAATAACCTTGCTGTTCCTAAGAATCAATAAATTGACGACCACAAATCACACATATGTTATTTTGTTTACCATATTTTCTGCCGTTCTTGCGTATATGAGTTGATCCACACCTTGGACATTGCATTGCGATCGCTTGGATTCATACTTCAATTATGCAACGCCCAGCCATTTATAGCCCCTAACCCTAAGTTCAGCAAAGGCTAAGTAGGTTTGTCAGGTAAACAATGCCATAAGTAAGTGAATAGGTAAGGAGTGTTCTATGATGACAGACAACCAACAGTTCGATGTTTTCTTTGCTCACAATAGCAAGGATAAGCCACAAGTTAGAGTCATTGCTCAAGAACTTAAACAACAAGGTTTGAATCCTTGGATTGATGAAGAGCAGATTCATCCGGGTGATCCTATTCCAACCAAAGTGCTACATGGCATTCTTCAATCTCGGAACTTTGCATTCTTTGTGGGTTCAGAAGGCTTTGGAAAATTTCAAGGATTTTGGGAGCTAGATGCGTTGATCATGTTTTCTGCAAAAAGTAATCTGCGTATCATTCCAATTTTGTTGCCTGGTGTTGAGGATCTACCTAAAGAACAGGCATTATTAGCATCAAGACGTTATTTACAATTCCATCGAACTGTTGATGAAACTGAACCATTGAATGAACTGATTAAGATTCTTAACAATAAGATGGCTCCAGAATTAATATATCTACCTCAACAGAATAGTGAGAAAAAAGAAGGAGTCTTTAGTTCTTTAATATCACCTAATAATTCCAATGCCGTTCGGCGAGAAATAATTACTAAAACCTCTAATATTTTTGCGAAAATTTTTGCTGAAGAAGAAAATGTTGGTATACCAAAGCTATTGGTATCAATTAAGTCCATACTAGGAGTAAAGTTTTACAACCTAATTTATGTTGAATTATCAAAAACAAGCTATAGGGAATTTGTTGAAAAACTTATCAATAAAGGGCGATTAGATGAATTTATTGAGGTTCTACTGAAGGATGAGATTGAGAACCTTGGTAGCAAAGAAAAGAAAAATGTAGTGGCGGTACACAAAGAAATTATTAGCTTGCTAAACAGTTTAGATAAATAGTAAAAAACATTAATAAGGATATAAATAGTTAGAATTACTACTTTTTGCTTATAAGAGTTGTGTTAGGTAATATGATATTCAACAAAATGAGGAATAATTAAAATGGAAAACGAATCTACTGAAACTTTGAAGAATTCAACAATGAAAATTCACAAAGAGATAATATCGATAACTGAGCGTGTTTTTGGAGACATCTTTGACCCCAAGGAACACCAAGGTATAAGGGATCTAATTGATTCCATTAAGAATATTTTGGGGTTCGAGATTTATAATTCAATTGACCGCCATATATCATCGGAGATTAGTAAACAGTATAGGCTGGTGATCGAAAAGCTTCTAAATTTGGGACGTTTAGGAGACTTTATTAAAGGATTACCAGAAGAACGCAGCTATCAGCTGCTTGGCGATAGCATAAAGGAAACAATAGACCAAGACTGCCACAAAATTCTAGAATTAATAGTTCAGCTGAACAACGCAAAAGCGGAAGAAAGGAAGTCAGATCGATCTTTTATAGATACTACCAAGGCGGTAGCTTCAACGGGAGCAAAGGTTGCGGGTGACATAGTTGCTGCCGCTGGAATAGTTACTCTTGCTGGGATCACTCTCGTGGGTATGGCTCTTGCTTCGTTAGTAACGAAGGACAAATAATAAGAATAAAAAAGGAGATACTTAAAGAATAGAAAGACTAGTTTTTTCTGTTTGAGTGCTTAAAAGAACAATTAATTCAAGCAAGAGTGGAAGAACGCGAATGGTAGCAAATGAGTCTGATATAATTCGGCAAGAAATAATTGATAAAGCCTCTAAGGTCTTTGCGGTGTTCTTTGATGGTGAAGGATACAGGGATATACCTAACTTGGGGCAAGCTATTAAGAATATCCTGGGTTTGCCTGTTTATGACAATATTCAAACTGAAATATCAAGGGAACGCTATAAGGAAAGGATTAAGAGCCTTATGAGAGAAAGGCGATTGAATGAATTCATTGAGAGTTTGCTGAAGCGTAATGCATATGCTGTGCTTGACGATGAGCAAAAGAGAGATATAAAGGCACAGCAAATAGAAATTTCTAAATTATTAGCTCAACTTGAAGGCCAGGTGGATCAATCTAGCAGTCATTTTTCAGTTGAGCAGGTCTTAGGCGTAGTAATTACCACTCTTGGTGGTGTACTAGTAAGTATTGGACTGGCAAAAAAGAAAAAAAAAAGTAAGGAACAACAATGATGATGGATGTAGTAATTATAATTATTGGAATAGTTTTGTTACTCTTAGGATTATTGTTATTTTTGAAGGTATTTGATAAACTTAAATAACTATTTTTATCGAATGCTTTTGCACAACTTCCCTACAAGGAATGGAGTTTTATAAAGGTATTCCATCAGATCATCTATGACGTAATAAACGAAATGGAATCTCGATATACTTTCAAACAACTTGTTGGCATTTCAATAATTTTCTTGGGAGCTATGTTGTTGGCTATTGGATTCGGAATCGATAAGCTAGGTTGAAAATTTTCTGTTGGCTCAACCTCACATTGAGTCATCTTACCGTATTCCCAGTTCCATCTCCCCCGAAAAAAAATCGCTCTCCAATCGGTGCTCTTTGGGAGTAAATGGCATCAAGTAAATAGAAACCATCAGCCCCTATTGTCTGGGCTAGCTAATGCATCCCTCTCAGCAGGTGTTCTTGGAAGTCGTCTAAATTACTGATGAAGCTGTCCCATGTTTGAGACACAACTTTAAACTCTCTTGCAACAGTACTCAAATTACGAACTTTTCCACCGATGTCTACAAGGGCTATTTGAATTTGACCGATGTCGTATTTAAAGAACTCAATTGTAAATATTTCTAGCCCAAATAGTGGTTGATTCCAATCAATCCATTTTTGAGTACATTCATAAACTTGAGATGCGGCATTGCGTTGATCGCCTTCTACACTGAAGAGGGGAATGCTGGATATTTACCGGAACTACGCAAAAAGTTAGCAGTAGAACAATCCATAAATGGGAAAATGTCAGCCATTAACAAATTTAAACTTGCTGCTAATATAGCCTATATCAGTGGTGATAAAGGCAAAAGGATGAAAAAATAAATCTGTATGATTGAGCGAATTAATTCGCGAGTTTAACTTCATCCTTATTTTTTTTACTGAGAGTTGATTTGTGAATGCTTGTTGTATCATGTCCGGCGTTGAGACACATATTGTAGAGACATTCGGTCTGGAACCTCTCTACGACGGTTGCTCTTAATTAAGCGGAAATGAGATTAACTATAAGCAAAAATTTTGTTGTAGCTTTGCCGGACAAAATATATTAAGAAATATAGAGATTTTTCCCGGATTCTCTATAATAAATAGAGAAAATATATAGGTGAAAGCAAAAAAATCTGCTTGTTGTGATGCTCTCACAAGCGAGAAAACTATTCTCTTTCCTGCCTAGGATATACATCAATACAGGATATGAATCCTGGGGTAAAAAGAAAGAAAATCACACAAACACGATGTTGTACACAGCAGGTATGTATGCAAGAAATTCCTGTTTCATTATTAACTTTAGTTGCTGGGGCATTCGTCACAGTTTTAAGCATCTGGCTTGGTCAAAACCATAGTTTACTGCCGGTGCAAGCTTCAGCACAAGCGCCTTTGGTGGACGGGTTTTTCAACATCATGTTCAGCATTGCGATCGCTCTGTTTTTGGTAGTAGAAGGAACCATCTTAATTTTTGTGGTTAAATATCGTCGCCGTAAAGGTGATGATACAGATGGTGTCCATATTGAGGGCAATCTTCCTTTAGAAGTTTTTTGGACGGCAATTCCATCAATCATTGTCCTGTGCTTGGGAATATACAGTGTTGATGTGTTTACGCGCATGGGTGGAATTGAAGCACCCGGACATATGATGGCTCATAGCCATTCTCCATCTCATGTTGCTCAGATGCCGGGAACCGCACTCGCAGCTACATTGAGTGACGCCTCAGCAACGGAATTGGAAGTACCAGTACCACCCGCAGGAGCGCGAAAAGTAGGTATTGGCGGAACTCCGGCTGAACAAGGCAAAGTTGCCGACTTAGTTGTTGATGTTACCGGGATGCAGTTTGCTTGGATATTTAACTATCCCGAAAGTGGTGTTAATTCTGGAGAATTACACATTCCAGTCGGTGCTGACGTCCAACTCAACTTGTCAGCACAAGATGTAATTCACTCATTCTGGGTACCGCAATTTAGATTGAAGCAAGACGCAATTCCCGGTATCCCTACTCAATTGCGATTCGTCGCTACTAAAACGGGTACATATCCGATAGTTTGTACAGAATTATGCGGTGGCTATCACGGTTCAATGCGATCGCAAGTAATTGTAGAAACACCAGAAGAATACAATAGTTGGCTGACAGAAAACAAAGTTGCTCAAAAGCAAGAACTCAATCAAGCTGTGGCAGTTAAACCAGCTGAGTTATCAACTTCAGAGTTTCTTGCTCCCTACGCTGATGATATGGGGATTAGTTCACTAACTCTAGAGTCTATGAGTCATTAGTTAGTGGATAGTGGTTAGTGGTTAGTGGTTAATAGTTAGTGGTTAGTGTCAACTATTAACTAACAACTAACAACCCTTCGGGTTCGCCAGGTGCTTCAAGTCGGCAGAGCCGCCCAACGCACTGGCTCACCAACAACTATCAACTAACAACTAACAAGCAACAAAGGAAAAATTATGACCAAAGTAGAATTTCCACCGAATACTCCACACGAAGACAATAAAAATCAATTGGTGAGTGCCCATACGATCCATCCTCAAGCGTGGAAATGGTACGACTACTTCACGTTTAATGTTGACCATAAAGTTATTGGCATCCAATATCTAGTTACAGCATTTGTCTTCTATCTCATCGGGGGACTAATGGCTGTTGCTATGCGTGCAGAATTAGCGACACCGGATGCAGACCTCCTCGACCCGAATTTGTACAACGCTTTCATGACGAATCATGGAACAATCATGATTTTTCTGTGGATTGTACCGAGTGCAATTGGGGGATTTGGTAATTATCTGGTGCCATTGATGGTTGGTGCTAGAGATATGGCTTTCCCGAAGTTGAATGCGATCGCCTTTTGGTTGAATCCACCAGCAGGTGCATTACTGCTTGGTAGTTTCTTTTTTGGCGGTTCGCAATCTGGCTGGACTGCTTACCCACCTTTAAGTTTAGTTACCGCTAACACCGCACAATCGATGTGGATTTTAGCGATCGTCTTGGTGGGAACTTCCTCAATTTTGGGTTCGGTGAACTTTGTCATCACCATCTTGAAGATGAAAGTCCCCAGCATGAGATGGGATCAAGTTCCCTTATTTTGTTGGGCAACTTTAGCAACCGCTATTTTGGCGCTTCTTTCCACACCTGTATTAGCGGCTGGTTTAGTGCTGTTGTTGTTTGATATCAACTTTGGTACTTCCTTCTTTAAACCAGATGCTGGCGGTAATGTGGTAATTTACCAACATTTGTTCTGGTTTTATTCGCACCCGGCAGTTTATTTGATGATTCTGCCAATTTTCGGCATTATGTCCGAAGTGATACCAGTACATGCCCGCAAACCGATTTTTGGGTATAAGGCGATCGCCTATTCCAGCGTAGCAATCTGCGTTGTCGGTTTGTTTGTCTGGGTACACCACATGTTTACCAGTGGTACACCCGGTTGGATGCGGATGTTCTTCACCATCTCCACCCTCATCGTGGCTGTTCCTACCGGTGTGAAGATTTTCGGTTGGGTTGCTACGCTTTGGGGTGGTAAAATCCGCTTCACCACCGCGATGCTATTCGCCATTGGCTTGCTATCCATGTTTGTCATGGGCGGATTAAGCGGTGTGACGATGGGAACAGCCCCCTTTGATGTTCACGTACACGACACATATTATGTAGTGGCGCACTTCCACTATGTATTGTTTGGCGGTTCCGTATTCGGTATTTACGCTGGCATTTACCATTGGTTCCCGAAAATGACCGGACGGATGATGAATGAAACTTGGGGTCGGATTCACTTCGTCCTCACCTTCATTGGCACTAATCTGACATTTTTGCCGATGCATGAGTTGGGTTTGCAAGGAATGCCTCGAAGAGTTGCCATGTACGATCCGCAATTTGTCAGCCTGAATCAGATTTGTACTGTTGGTGCTTTTGTATTGGCAGCTTCAGTGATTCCCTTCACCATCAACGTCATTTGGAGTTGGATTGCTGGACCCAAGGCAGGTGATAATCCTTGGCAAGGTTTGACTTTAGAATGGACAACCAGTTCACCACCAATAGTAGAAAACTGGGAAGTATTGCCCGTTGTCACTCACGGTCCCTACGACTACGGCATAGATCATAGCGCTGAACTGCCGCCATCTACTGCGACGGAAGTTAGTGCTTAGTCAATTGTAGTAAGCGCTTATAGCGCTTATTACGATTTCTTTTTGGAAATTTATTCAAGCTGCAACAATATGGCGATCGCAACATCAAATGCAGAACATCACGCAGAACACAGCGAACATCAAGATTTGCGAGTATTAGGATTATTGACCTTTCTTGCTTCTGAATCTTTAATGTTTGGCGGCTTTTTTGCGGCTTATTTGTTCTTTCGAGGAATAACGGAAGTTTGGCCCCCAGAAAACACCGAAGTAGAGCTTTTATTGCCGACAATTAACACTATCATTCTCGTTTCTAGTAGTTTCGTCATTCACTTTGGTGACGCAGCAATTAAAAGGAATGATGTCAAAGGAATGCAGCGGTGGTACATCATCACCGCAATTATGGGAGCAGTTTTCTTACTTGGTCAGGTTGTTGAGTATCTAACTTTAGGATACGGCATGACGACCAACGTATTTTCCAACTGTTTTTATTTAATGACAGGATTCCACGGTTTGCACGTATTTGTGGGACTGTTATTAATTTTAGGTGTATTGTGGCGATCGCGTCGTCCCGGTCACTATTCTGCTACCAAGCACGTTGGTATTGAAATGGCAGAAATATACTGGCACTTTGTAGACATCATCTGGATTGTTCTCTTCTCGCTGTTGTACATTCTCACCTTGTTTTAAATCGGTAATCGGTAATAGGTAATTGGGAATTGGAAATTGGGGGTAACGTGGTAATTAAGAGTAGGAACGTAGTAATAATTCTTTTCCTTTTCCTATTTATTTCCCCATTACCCATTACCAATTACCCATTCCCAATTACCCATTCCCAAAGTTATTTTATGAAAGCTGGCTCAAAAACATTCTCATGGTTTCAAGTTCCAGAAGATATCAAGAATTTATTGATATTAGCCGCGAAAAGCTGGGAAAATACCGCCGAATCAGAAAAGTATATGCAGCAAGCTTTAGCTAAAACAGAAGATAATCTAGAGGTTTTAGTCGCCGCATATAGATATTTTTACTATAAAAATAATTATCTACTAGCACTGCAAATGGCAGTCAAAGTTATAAATAAAATTCATAATTACGAAAAACTACCTGATGATTGGCAACAACTGAAGGCAGTATTAGTTAGTCGTAAAGATAACCCCTCAATTCGGCTATATTTAACCGCTTACGCCGCTTCTGGACTAGTATTAGCAAAGCTGGGAGAAATAGAACAAGCTAAAGAAATAAGTGCCAGAATCAAAGAAGTTGATGATAAAAAAGAATTTGGTGGGGGACTTATACTTGATATTTTGACACGCCCAGCCGAAGAAGATGAAGAATAAATATTCACCCTGCGCCAAGCGCACGCTACGCGAACAATCTAAAAGACTAGGGCTATACAACTAAAGTCCGCATGACAAGGACTGAGTAACACAACAACTAACCACTATCAACTTTCAGTTATGAAAAATAAAGATTGGCTTGTAACTGGAGACGGTCAGTATCTAGCATGTAAATCAGCCAGAGAATGGGATTTATTAAGAGATAATTATCGCCTGTATCGGTTTATAACTGAGCTAGAAGATGTTCTTAATAACGTTGACGACGAATCAAGTCGCCTTCCAGAAATTCGGATGTTGGTAAGGCGATTGATTACTAATTCCTATTGGGTGCAAAGTAAAAAATTACAGCCTTCTCCAGAAAATGGAACTTCTGTTTTACTTTTATATGATGAATTAGGTTTTCCTTTAACTGTACAAATAGTAACATTTTTACCAGGAATAAAATCATCAATTCACAACCACGGAACTTGGGGAGTAGTAGCAGTATTAAAAGGACAAGAAAAAACTACTTGTTGGCAACGCAGTCCTAGTGCAGAATTTCCAGATAAAATTGAAACTACAGGGGAGATAACTTTAGAACCAGGGGATATTATAAGCTTTACTCCCGATGCAATTCATAGCGTAGAAGCGGTGGGTGATGAACCAACTGTTACTTTTAATATTTATGGCGAAACTGACCCCAAAGAAAGATTTGAGTTTGACATAGTTAGTCAGACGGCGAAAAAGTTTTAAAAATATATATTAATAACTATTAATAGCAAAATTTTAATTATATTAATTAAAATTTAACTAGGGTAGTAACTATCTATTAAACTGATTTTTGTTTATATAGCAATCCCAAATAAGAGCGTAAAACTCTCTCTTCCTCTTTCTCTGTTCTCTCTGTGCCTCTGCGGTTCGTTTCTTAAAAGTCTTTTTTCCAAATTAGATAGGATTGCTATATCCATATCACTTACGTAATGCATTCGAGATAATGGCTTGAACGCACTGCCAAGAACATCAACAGAGCAAAAGAGAATGCGTAAGTCCTAATCTATCTAATTATTAAGGAGATAATCCAATGGCAAGAGTAATTTTCTATGAAAAACCAGGCTGCAAAAACAATACGAAACAGAAAACTCTGCTGACAGCCGCAGGTCATGAAGTTGTGCCGTATAATCTGTTAACTGAACCTTGGACGGTTGAGCGTTTGCGCTCATTTTTTGGCGATCGCCCTGTGGTTGAGTGGATAAACCGCGCTGCCCCAGCGGTAAAATCCGGTGAGGTAGATCCAGAAAAATTAGACGCACAAACTGCTTTAATATTGATGCTGCGCGATCCGCTGTTAATTCGCCGTCCTTTAATTCAAGTAGGCGATCGCCGCGAAGCCGGTTTCGATGTGGAAAAAATCAATGCTTGGATTGGTTTAACCGCTGCGGATGAGTCCCTCCAGGAAATGAGCGAAAAACTCATGAACCAAGACCTACAAGGCTGTGCCCACGGTCACGATAATCAACACCACAAGCAAGGTAAGTGTAACCATTAGGAAGAGTGGGGGAGTGGGGGAGTGGGGGAGTGGGGAGTTAAGAGTTAGGAGTTAAGAATTAGGAGTTATTACTCCCCCTTGTCTTCCTTGTCCTCCTTGTCCCCCCATCCCCCCTGTCTCCCAAATCCCCCTAACGGACAGCCGCAGGTTCGGCTTCCAAGTTTTGGAACATGGGGGTGCTGAGGTAGCGTTCGCCAAAGGAAGGCTGAATCATGACGATTAAGCGATCGGCGTTTTCTGGACGTTTAGCAACCTGAATTGCTGCATACAAAGCAGCACCGGAGGAGATACCAGATAACAATCCTTCTTCTTTCGCCAGACGTCGCCCATAAGCCATCGCTTGATCGTCGCTGACTTTAATTATTTCGTCAATCAGTTCGGTACGGAGAATAGTGGGGACAAATCCGGCACCAATGCCTTGAATTTTATGCGGTCCTGGTTCACCACCAGAGAGGACGGGGCTATTGCTGGGTTCAACAGCGATCGCCTGAAAACTTGGCTTGCGCTTTTTAATTACTTCGGCAACTCCAGTAATCGTCCCGCCGGTACCTACCCCAGCAATGAGAATATCCACTTCCCCGTCTGTATCTTCCCAAATTTCTTCGGCGGTAGTTTCTTGGTGAATTTTTGGATTTGCTGGGTTGCGAAACTGTTGCAGCATAAAAGCATTAGGAGTTTTAGCGACAATTTCCTCCGCTTTGCGAATTGCGCCTCGCATTCCCTCTGCCCCTGGAGTTAACTCCAAAGAAGCACCATAAGCGCGTAGCATGGCGCGTCTTTCTAAACTCATCGTTTCTGGCATGGTTAAAATCAAACTGTAGCCACGCGCTGCTGCCACCATTGCGAGTGCAATCCCCGTATTACCAGAGGTCGGCTCAACTAAAATGGTTTTTCCTGGCGTAATCCAGCCTGTTGTTTCTGCCTGCTGCACCATGCTGATGCCGATGCGGTCTTTGACTGAAGAGGCTGGGTTCATTCCTTCCAGCTTCGCGACAATTCGGGCTACACATCCTTCAGCTTGGGGGATCTTATTCAGAGCAACTAAAGGAGTCCGTCCAATAAGTTCTGTTACGTCTTTAGCTATCCGCACGAATTAACTCCTAAAATTCTAAACTTAAGTAAAGTGTCACACATTTTATTTTCTTACAGTTAGTGGTCTATATGTGTGTCACGATTTGAATTTACTAACTTTTTTCTTTGAATGAGTTGTTAATGTAAGTTGCACCTAAGAACGCAAGTGTATGTATAAACATATATAAATTATATACTTTAACTCACCCATAAAATTTCAAATCTTTGAGCAGACTCACTTAAAGTGGGCAAGGGTTGAGTGAGAATCGGGCTGTTGAGTTGTGCGATGCCAGTGGTAATTGTTCGTCGCTTTAACAACTCTGGCTTATTAACAAAGTATTTTATAAATCAATGGAGGTTATTTCTGTAGTGTTTAGATGATTTTTAAAATTCTCTAGATAATAGACGCAAATATTTCATGTAATATTAATGTTTTCTTGATTCATTTTAAGTTAATTGCGTGTATATTTACCAAGTAATATGATTTGCTTTGAGTACAAACTTTCTCTTGTGTGAAATTAGCTCAAAAACAGTCTTTAATCAAAGCCTGGATGGGTTTGATGTTGAGTACAAAAATGCTAGAACCCCCAGAGCGTAAATACTAGTACCCCAACCCAAAAATACTAGTACCCATACCCCAAAAAATTTTTATAAGTCTTATCAGATAAGAATTGCAGGCTTTGAGTACAAATCTAATTAATTTAATAATCTTAATCCACACAGATAAATAGTTGTGTGCAGAGACGACTGATATAAAACTTATAGGATTTACGCAGAGATTCCCCTCTACCCCCCGACATTCTGATGGTGCAAACCTAAAGAACGAGGGGGGACTTCTTAACCCCCTGTTGTAGATAAGGGAAAGATATGCGTCACTCCTGTCAGTAGTGCTTTCTTACTTCGGATATTTATATTTTGCACGCTTCAGCCAGACTTTTATTTGCCAAAGCTTAGTGCTTGTATAAATCGTAAAAAATATTTGCTCACTGGGTAGATACTGCCTTGCAACGAAGAGTCAACCTGAAGGCTGAAGTATGAAGTATGAAGTATAAAATTACCCCACCCATACTAAAGTCTAAAGTATGAAGGATAAAACATGAATGATATTTTATCCTTTATCCTTCATATTTATAAAACTTGTCCCAACTTCATCCTTCATCCTTCATCCTTTACACTTCATACTTCTTTAGTCAAGATGAGATCCAGAATTGTAAATATTATCACAGTTTGCTTAGTAACTTTAGCAGTGCTTTCTCCAGGGGTAGTGGTATTTGGCATAATTTGGGGACGACATATCGAATTATTAGAAATAAAGAATTCAACTTATGCAGTTAATCAAATTGGTACAGATACTGCTGACGAAGCACTGCAACAAAGGTTATTAACTACTAAGCAAGAAGATACAAAATCCAATCCTGCCCAAGAAATACTAACTACTGTTGAGCAATATAAAATTGCCACTATGTTGGAATGGTTTTTCTTATTTTTCCCTATTTGTGTTGGCTTGGTAATTCTTTTCTACGATAGGTATCTTGTATATCGAGCTGCGGTTTTGCAAGAACAGATAGAAATGTTAGAAAGACTTTGGCAGCAAAGCATCGAGCAATAAACAATTCGCGCATCAACAAAAGTAATCATGACAGAACAAACTCAAGAACAACGCCAAAACCTGTATTTTGATTTAATTGATAAGCTACTTAAGTGTCCTAACGGTCAGGAACCAGAAGTTTTACAGCAAGAGCCAGAATTAATTGATGCTGGCTTGGTGCAGACAATGATGCAAGTAGGAACTATGTTTGCTCACGAAGGAAATCAAGATGGTGCCGAGTTTTTATTTTTTGTTGCGCGTGAGCTAGCGAAGGAATTAGGATTGTATCCTGAAGTTTCAAATAAGGAGTAGAAATGCTATTGACTTCAATAGATGCCGGACAAATCGCGTTAGAGTTCCTGATGGCAGATTGGAACATTTCCGAACCAAATAGAGAGTGGTTTACAATCTTTAACTCTCGTTTGATTGGCGAGTCTTGGTACATTGTAGAACTTGGCATCGCCGGATTTCCTGATAGGTGGTTTATTCAAGTTTACGACAATGGAGAGTGTGACCCAAACTATACATTTATCTCTCCTATGCGTGGTTCAGATGGATATGTTGACCTCATGGATTTGCCAGAATTGGTAGCAGAGGTTTTGGTGTCAGAGCGTAATGCTCGGTAATCACAATTAATGATTGTTATGAGTGAAAATTTTGAATCATAAATTTTCCATCTGGCAATTCTGATGTTTTGCGAAAACAATCAATTTAAATTATTTAACTGCCTTGGCTGGATTGGCGCTACATTTGATGAATTTTCCAGTTACAGGCAAGTTTAAAAAAAGCTTGGGTGCTATATCAAATTGATAGGAGGTATTGCTAAAAGCATACCTCCTATTGTTTTATTGTAATTATAAAACATTAATAAAAAATGCCTTTCTTGTCAACTCTGGTTGACAAGAAGTATGTTATATTAAGTTATGTGATGAGCGCTACGAAAATATGTTTTGTAATGATTACTGAAGATATCCTAGCCAAAGAATTCATCAGAGTCGTAGAAAATTATTACCCACAATTAGGGGAATTGTTAGACGGCTGTTATGTGAAAGTCATCACCTGTTATTGGGGACGACCTCCTAAACGCTTGCAATACATAGGGATTTATTGCTCTGCGGAAATATTGACTTATGTGCAAGCTAAAAAAGATGTACTTAGAGAAGTAGCAGACAACATGGGGTTAGTTCAGGTGGTGTTTTTGAATGCCTCACGACTGCTACGCGATCCGATGTCAAAACTAAAGCAGGCACATCCACGCTTGTGGTTAGATTTGCATTGGGTCGCAACTTAGAAATAATAGCGATCGCCATGAAAATTGGACTGTTTTGTAATTATGAAAATCCCTATCAGGATGCCCATCGCGCTATTTTTGAACAAGTCGCGCTGGTGAAACACGCCGAATACCTCGGCTTTAACGAAGCCTGGGTGAGCGAACATCATTTCAATGAATTGAATATCAGTTCATCAATGTTAGTCTTGCTGGCGCATTTAGCAGGCGTTACTTCCACAATTCGATTAGGAACTGGAGCGGTGTTGCTGGCGTTTCATAACCCGATTCGAGTAGCGGAAGATATTGCTACATTGGATAATTTATGTAGCGGTCGGTTGATATTTGGAATTGCCAAAGGTGGACCGTTTCCGCAACAAAACAAGCATTTTGCCACAGCAACAAGTGAATCTCGCCCGAAAATGTTAGAAGCAATGGCGATGATTCAACAGTTGTTATATGAAAGGGATGTCACCTTTAACGGGCAATATTATCAATGTGCAAAGTTGACAATTTACCCGAAACCATTGCAACCGAAAATTCCCGTGTTTGTAGCAACTGGCGATGATGACGGGGTAGCCTTTGCTGCAAAACATTTTTTCGGTTTGATGGGGGGACCGCCGTTTTCACTGAATAGATTGAAGAATACTGTTGCCAAATATCGTGCCTTAAATTCCAGCGGTGCTGAAAATCTCATGCTGGCACGCTTCTTTTTTGCTGCCAAGACATACGATGAAGCGGTGAATGAAGCGATGCCTTTTATCCGCAAATACAGCCTGAAAATGAAAGCCAATTCTGCCCAACTTATGCAAGGCAGCCTCAATCAAAAAGTCAAATCATTTGACCGCGACAACATTTGTTTTGATGAAGACTATTTGATTGAGAATTCAATTATTGGTGATGTGGCTACTTGTCGCGACAAAATCAAAAAATTTCAGGATGAATTAAATATAGGCACGCTGACACTCAAACCCTCGTCTTTTGACTTGCAAAAAAACCTAGAGAGTTTGACTCGCTACAACCAGGAGGTGCAAAATTATGTGTAAACCATCTTCACTGCCTGCGGATGATTTACCACCAACAGAGGTGACAAAACTTGATAAAATGCTGCATCAAGAGTTAGAACAATCTACTGGCAGATGCTTTTATCAAGCGTGCGATCGCATTACCCGAACATTACTATCTAATTGTCACTGGTACATCACCACAAATGCCGATAGTTTGACCTTGGTAATTGACAGTCCTGACATAGTATCTTACTGGCATATAGTCAGTAACATCCCTCAATTTGGCAATCGACTTGAGCGATTTTCTAGTAACGCTAACATCCGCGTTTATCCCCCATTTGGTAAAGGGGGTGCGTTTGAAATTAGCGTCAACGAAATCTCAGCTTATCGAGATTGGCTTTGAGACAACGCTGTTAGCTGTTGGTTGTAAACTAATAGCTAATGGCTAATAGCTTTTTTGGATAGCCACTCATACCAATTATCTAAACCAATTCCAGTCTGCGCCGAAACTTGAAAAATCTGAATTTGCGGATTGACTTGCTTGGCGTATTCTATGCAGCGTTGCACATCAAACTTCACATAAGGCAGCAAATCAATTTTTGTTAAAATCATTATCTCACTAGCGCGGAACATATAGGGATATTTTATCGGTTTATCTTCTCCTTCTGTCACCGATAATATTACAACTTTTGCCTGTTCTCCCAAATCAAATAAAGCCGGACAAACAAGATTGCCAACATTTTCAATCATCACTACCGAGTCCAAAGGTGGATTGAGTTGTTGCAAACCTTGTTCTACCATTGCTGCATCCAAATGACAGCCGCTACCCGTATTTACTTGGACAACTTTGCAGCCTGTATCTTTGATTTTTTCCGCATCATTAGTAGTTTCTTGATCGCCTTCAATTACACTAAGAGATAACTGCTGTTTTAAATCATTGATTGTGCGAGTTAAGAGAGTTGTTTTTCCCGAACCCGGAGAACTGACTAAATTTAATGCCAGAATATTTCTGCCTTTAAACCAGCCGCGATTTTGGGCAGCTATCAAATTATTTTTTCCTAAAATTTCATGTTCTAATGATATAGTTCTGCCATGTATTTTGGCATGAATTTGAGATACTTCATTAATATCGTGACTGTGAGAATGCGTAACGCCATCAGGTAACACATGAGTATGATAGTGATGGGTTTCAGTAACAGGTTCGTGACTGTGAGAATGAGTAATTACCTTACCATCAGGTAACACATGAGTATGATGGTGGTGAGTTTCACTTTCAGGCTGAATTGTCATTACTGTACCCGTTTGCAAATTAGAAACTTTAGCTTCAGCATCATCAGAACAGCCGCAAGTTACACACATACTTCATCTACCTCTATTTCCTTAATTTTTAATTCTTCGCCAGCTATTAAATCTAGTTGCTTACTTCCACAATTACAGACACCAAAGGGCTTTTCTAAAGGAATTTCTGCACCACATTGACGACATATTGCCAAACCGGGAATTTGCAATATTTCTAATATTGCCCCTTCTAAAACTGTATTTTGAGAACAAACATCAAAACAAAAAGATACGGCATCAGGCATAATAGCTGAAAGCTTGCCAATTTCTAATAATACTCGTCGCACTTTTGCACCATTGGCGTATTCAGCTACAATTGCTACGACATTTTGAGTAATTCCTATTTCGTGCATAAAACTCAAGCGATCGCTCTTTTTTAAAATCAGATGTAGGGTGCGTTAACGCAGTGTAACGCACCAAAAAAATTAGGTACGGGATTATACATTAAACTTGTATAATTAATAAAAAAATTACTTAATTCACCGAAAAACTAACTTTTGATTGCTTATCTTTCACAAATCCTATCAATAGCCTTTTGATGAAAAAGTCCGATTGACTACAAATATCTATATAAAAACTTAATAAATTATATGAAATCATCATCATAACTTAACAAATTCGTGGTAGCTGATCGCCCACAAGCATATCAACAATGCGTTCAGCACCGAAAATAGTGTTTAATAATACAATTCCCAAAGGCGAGGAAATAACTTCACCGATGATACAAGCATCTTTTCCGGCTGGGTGAGACTTCATAGCTGATAAAACAGTGTCAGCATTATCACCTCTCACCACTACAACTAACTTACCTTCATTCGCCAAATACAACGGATCTAAACCTAAAATTTCGCACACACCTTTTACTTCTTCACGCACTGGGATAGACTTTTCATCCAGGCGAATTCCTACATTTGAACTAACAGCAAATTCATTTAATACTGTAGCTAAACCGCCGCGTGTTGCATCCCGCATTGCATGAACTCCGGGACAAACATTAAGGATAGTTTCAACTAAATTATGCAATGGCTGACAGTCACTTTCAATATCAGTATCTAATGCCAATTCTCCACGGGCAATTAAAATAGCAGCGCCATGATTGCCCAATTCACCATTAATAATTATCGCATCTCCCGGTTGAATATTGTGTGCCGAAATCGCAACTTGTGCTGGGATAACGCCAATACCAGCAGTATTAATAAACAACTTATCTACAGCACCGCGCTGCACCACTTTCGTGTCACCTGTCACAATTTGTATGCCAGTTTTCTGTGCGGCTATTTTCATGCTTGTAGCGACACACCGCAATGTTTCTACAGGTAATCCTTCTTCTAAAATAACACTACAGGTGAGATATAAAGGTTTAGCACCACTCACCGCTAAATCATTAACAGTACCATAAATTGCTAATTCTCCTATATCACCGCCAGGAAAAAATAAAGGATCTACAACATAAGAATCGGTGGTGAAAGCGAGTCTATCTCCGTGTTGCGTGAAACTTGCTAAATTAAAACTTGCTTGGTCTTCTAATTGCGAGAGAATTGGATTATCAAAATTACTAATAAAGATATCATCAATTAAATCGCGCATAGCTTTACCACCGCTACCATGCGCGAGAGTAATATGAGTATCTCGCAGTTTACCTCGGCGAGGGACTTTTTGAAATAGGGGATTTTGTGCTGAGTTATTGGGGGAAAGTTTCATATTAAAATATTATTGAGTTTGTAGTAAGCGCTGAAGCGCTTTCTTCAGCGCTAAAGCGCTTACTACGATAAACTTAAGACTCTAAACAAGTTTATACGCCTTTCTCTGTATGTCTGCCGCTATGCTTATCAGAATGTAATTGACCCCCTACCGCCCAATTTTCCCTTTCAAATTCATCAATATGAATTGTAATCCACTCAGGCTTAGAACCCAAAGTAGCAACGAGTGTATCAGTGAGGGCTTTAACTAATTCGCGCTTTTTTTCAATAGAATGACCTTTAGCAATTTGAACTGTGATAAATGGCATATAATCTCCTTTTTATCGAGAATTACCGCAAGCGGGGAGAGGTTTTTGAGATATTGTTACCTGTGATTTTTCTGGTATATTTTTCTTAGCAACTTTAGAAAGGCGACCATATTTGTAATAAGCTGCACAAGCACCTTCAGAAGAAACCATGCAAGTTCCAATCGGTGTTTCTGGGGTGCAAGCTGTACCAAATACTTTGCATTCCCAAGGCTTCAATACTCCTTTGAGAATTTCTCCACATTTACAAGCTTTATGGTCAGCAACTTTGAGGTTAGGGATGGTAAATTTAAGTTCGGCATCAAATTGACCATATTTTGGACGAATTTTTAAGCCAGAGTTGGGAATGTCACCCAAGCCGCGCCAATCAAAGTTTTCTCGTACTGTAAAAACTTCTTTGATAGCTTCTATCGCAACAATATTTCCCTGTGTTTCAACGATTCGGTTATATTGATTTTCAACTTCACAACGATTTTCAACTAGCTGCTGCAATAGCATCCAAATTGATTGAAAAATATCTAAAGGTTCAAATCCGGAGACAACAATTGGTTTATGATACTGTTGGGAAATAAATTGATAAGGGTCTGTGCCAATTACCATGCTGACATGACCGGGACCGATAAATCCATCGAGTTGTAAATCGGGATTATCTAGCAGTGCTTCCAATGCGGGAATCACGAGGACGTGATTAGAAAACATGCTGAAGTTGTGAATTTTTGCGGATGCTGCTTGCAGGATGGTAAAAGCAGTGCTGGGGGCAGTTGTTTCAAACCCAAGGGCGAAAAAGACGATTTCTTTGTCGGGGTTTTCTTTAGCAATTTGCAGGCTATCTAGGGGAGAGTAAACCATGCGGATATCTGCGCCTTGTGCCTTGGCTTGGAGTAAGCTGGTTGTGGAACCGGGAACCCGCATCGCATCGCCAAAGGTGGTGAAAATGACGTTGGGATGTTGGGAGATAGCGATCGCATCATCTAATCTCCCTTTTGGCATCACACATACCGGACAACCCGGACCGTGAATTAATTCTATTGTGTCCGGCAAAACTTCTTCAATGCCATACTTAAAAATAGAATGGGTATGACCGCCGCATACTTCCATTAATTTGATAGGCTTTCCTAATATTTGACATAATCTTTCAATTTCCTGAAGTAATGCTTCAGCTTTTTGTGGTTCGCGAAATTCATCAACGTATTTCATATTAACTTTGTATTTTAGATTAATTTACTCGTAGTAAGCGCTTTAGCGCTTGTTATTGACCCATCACTTCTGCTAACTCTTCCAATAACTTTAATGTTTCCGCCGCTTCTTTTTCATTAATTCGATTCATAGCAAAGCCAACATGAACCAATACCCAATCTCCAACACAAGATTCGGCAGGATGCTGTTCGTTAACGATGCAAGCAATATTAACTTGACGTTTTACACCACCGACGCTAACAAGGGCTAGTTTTTGATTTATGTCGGTTATTTCTATTATTTGACCGGGAATTCCTAAACACATTTTTGATTTTCCTTAAACGTAGACGCGCAAGCGGCTTGCCCCAGGCTACCGCAGAGGCACAGAGAGAACAGAGGAAGAAAAGAGAGAGTATTTAAAATATGACTTATGGATTTATTAATTTAGCGGCTGCAATAACAGCTTGCCCTAATGATAAACCGCCATCGTTTGAGGGTACTAAACTGTGAGTTAGTACATTTATTTCCAATGCTTCTAAGCGTTTAGTTACTTGCTGCAATAAAATACTATTTTGAAAAACTCCTCCGGTGAGAATGACTTCATTTATTACATTTTCTCCACGGAGATATTTAACCATTTCTACAATGGCGTTAGCTAAACTTTTGTGAAATTTAGCAGCTATGACAGGTTGAGAAATCTGCTGTTGCAAGTCGTGGAGTAAGGCTTGCCACATTGAAGATGGGTCTATACAATAAATACTATCTAAAATGTCAAGTTTAAAAGGATATATTTGCGTTTCTTCATGATTATTTAAGCTATGGATATCGACTAAGGCTTCCATTGCGATCGCTGCTTGTCCTTCATAGCTACATTCTTCGCGACAAATGCCGATAGCAGCAGCAACTGCATCAAATAAACGCCCGACTGATGAAGCTTGGGGAGAGTTTATCTGTTTCTCGATTAGCTGATTGAGAAGTTTCAGCGGTTTATTTTCTAGAAAATGTAAGATTTCTAACTCACCGTATTTTTGTTTTAAATTATCCCAAGTATCGGTTGATATCAAGTGGGCATAAGTGTTACGCCAAGGCTGATAAATTGCTTGTGTGCCTCCAATCATTGCCACTGGTTTAAATGTTGCCAGTCGCTTAAATTGACGATAATCTGCTAACAAAAATTCTCCGCCCCAGAGTGTACCATCTTCGCCATAGCCCAGTCCATCTAAAGCGATTCCTAAAACAGGGTTACTATCTAGAGGAATATTATTTTCTGCCATGCAAGCGGCAATATGGGCGTGATGATGCTGGATGTTATAAACTTTTATTTGATTAGCGTCTGCTAGTTCTTTACCTAATTTTGTTGAAAGATATTCCGGATGTAAATCTAGAGATATAATTTCTGGTTTATGCTCAAATAAATTTAAGTATAAATTTAGCGTATCTTGATAAGCGTTAAAAGCAGCAGCGTTTTCTAAATCTCCTAAATGCTGAGAGAGAATTGCTTGTCCATTTCGCAATAGACAAAAGGTATTTTTTAACTCGCTACCCATTGCTAATATATGAGGAACGTTGTTAAATCCTGGTGGTAAATTAATCGGTGCTGGCGCGTATCCTCTAGCGCGGCGAATTGTTTGCACTTTATCACCGACAACCCGTATCACCGAATCATCTACCCGGTTAACAATCTCACGATCATGTAAGAGAAAATAATCTGCAATTTTGCCTAACTTTTGCCGCGCTTCTTCATTATCAATACATTGCGGTTCATCAGAAATATTGCCACTTGTTAAAACAATCGGGCGATTCATTCGTTTGAGAATTAGATGATGTAAGGGCGTATAAGGTAGCATAAAACCGAGAGTATTTTGCCCAGGTGCGACGGAAAGCGCAATTTGGCGTTCTCCCCTTATTTCTTTATTTTCTAGTCCCCAGTCCCCAGTCCCTAGTCCCTTTTCTCGCATTAAAACAATCGGTGCGGCGGGACTTTCTAATAATTCTTTTTCCTTGGTGCTGGGGGTGCAATATTCTTCAATTACTGTTATGTCTCGCGCCATTAAAGCAAAGGGTTTATGGTAACGTTTTTTGCGATCGCGCAATTTTTGCACCGCTGTTTCCTGTGTTGCATCGCAAGCAAGATGAATACCACCTAACCCCTTAATTGCCACAATTTTACCTTTTTGCAACAAGGTACAAACAGCATCAATATCATCCAGCATGGAGAACATGAAAGCAGTAATCGGCTTATTATCTGCACGTTCTAAAGTCACTTGGGGACCGCAGATATAGCAAGCAATAGGTTGGGCGTGAAATCGACGGTTTTCGACATCGTTGTATTGCTTTGCACATTCTGGACACATGGCAAAAGCAGCCATGCTGGTATTATTTCGGTCGTAAGGAATGGCGCGAATAATACTTAGGCGCGGACCGCAATGAGTACAGTTAGTAAAGGGGTAACGATACCAACGGCTAAGAGGATTAAAAATGTCTGATTGACATTGCGGACAAGTAGCAGCATCAGGGGTAATAGCTGTTTTTACAGCGTTACTAACACTAGTAGAAATGACAAAATCATTAAAGCTAAATTCACCCTGATAACGAGTTCGCGTCAGTTGATTAATTCTTGCTAAAGGTGGACATTCTTCCTGCAATCTTTGAATAAATTTTGTTATAGATTCATCACTACCAGATACCCGAATTAACACACCTTGACCGTCATTAAAAACTTCCCCGCGTAACCCGCAAGCTTTCGCCAAGCGATACACAGTAGGGCGAAATCCTACACCTTGAACAGTACCATAAACTCTGATTTCCTCAATAGACATAAATCTTTTTTCTTCTCTGCGCGACGCCAGTTGCTACAACGCGGGGAACCCGCGCAACGCACTGGCTCCTCTGCGCCTCTGCGTGAGATAATATCTATACTTCCATTTTCCAAATTAAAACTCTATTATTTCCCGAATCAGCTATTACCGCAATATTGCCACATACTTTTATTCCATAACACCAATTCAAACTATCTCGCTTTGGCAATGCAAAATCGCGATTTTCACCTTTACTTTGAAAATCTATTTGTCCAGCTATCGCATCCGCAACAGCACCTGGCAAAGATATAATTGATTCTGGCTTTTTCCATCCCAACAACCGAGAATTAGCAGTATCCGCAACTAACAACCAATCACCACTAGCTGCCACACCATAAGGCATACTTAAACTACTAGCGCTAGGAAAATAAACACCCTGATTTATTTCGACTAAATCAAAGCTTTTTTGTCCTAACACCACCGCACAAGGAGTATTATTTTCTGTTGGGATTCCTTGCCAAATCATCACCCGGTTATTACCCGCATCAGTGACAACTAAATTATCTCCCCAAATGGTGATATCATGACACCAACGCATACTCGATGCTGAAGGACTAGCGCCACCATTTTCGTTACGCGATCGCATGTCTGGTTGTCCCAACACTAAATCCGCTGGTTGACCATTTTCTGACGGTAATTCATTCCAAATTAAAACCCGACGATTTCCCGTATCAGCAACAAACAATCTCCCTTGATAATAGCAAACACCATAACACCAATTTAAAGTATTTGCGGCGGCTTCTTGCTTTCCCCGATTCGGTTTGTTGTCGTTAAAATTAGCTTGACCTAACACCAAATCTGCCGGAACATTATTATCTTCCGGTAACTTTTTCCAAATTAAAACGCGGTGATTCCAAGCATCCGCTACTGCTAAACCTTCCCCACAAGCACAAATCCCTGTTGGGACACTTAAAGTTGCCCTTCCTGGTGTAGTTTTAGCATTTTGTCCCTCATGATTAAAGTCAGGTTGTCCAATTACCCAATCAGCAGGTTGATTGTCTCTGGTGGGTAAATTTCGCCATCCTAATAAGCGATGATGTCCCGTATCTGACACCCACAAAGAACCAGTTTCAGATAGCAAACATGCACCACGCGGCGCAAACATTTCTCTAGCACTAGGTACTAAAGGTATCACTAATCTTTCTGATTCAATACTATTACCTAAAATTACTTTTGCACCATGAAAACAAAGAGGTAATCTTTGGACAATTTCTGTTGCTTCTCGCTTCAATTTTGATGTAGGAGTAATTTTAATTGGGCTATGCATCAATTTTATATTTTCAATAGCAGTTGCACAAAAACTTTATCACCTTTAATCTTTACAGGATAAGACTGTAGAGAAACATCAGGTGCTGTTAAACATTCTCCTGTATCTAACCTGTACTGAAATCCGTGAGAGGGACAGGTGAGAATATTATTTTCAATTGTACCCTCATCTAAAGGAAAAGCTAAGTGAGCGCAAGCATTTTTGTAACAGTTTATCTTAACACATTGACGATGTAAAATCAGCGAATTACCAGCAAAATTAACTGCTAAAACACCAGATTCAGGAACTTTATCAACAGTTGTTAGCTTAACCCAAGGAGGATTTCTATTTTGAGAAAATGGACTGGTTAAATTATTAGCACTATGAACAAGAAATTTATTATCGACGGCGATAACTTTGGTAATTTCTGGACAATATTTTTTAATAGCTTGTTCAATTCCCTGAGATAAAGTCAAAGTTGAAGACGGACAATGACTGCAAGTTCCGATGAACCTGACTTCAACTGTATCTGGTAATTTAATTGCTACTAATTCCACATCACCGTTATGACTTTTTAAGCTAGGACGAACTTCATCAATGGCTGTTTGAATGCGTTGTGATAAAGGCGGTTTTGGCGGTTTTACGAGTTCGTGATACAGCAGTACTCCGTATACTACTTCATCATCTACTGCCTCACGTAAAGCGGAAATTGATTCTTCTTTTTTTAAGCTTTTAATCAACCGCATTAAAGCTACTTTATGTAAAGCTTCAATCGCTCTTTTTAGCCCGACTACTACACAGCGCTGGCTTTCATCCCACTCAGCTACAATTGCCTCAAAGCGATTGATTTCTTGAATTAATTCCTCAAGCTTGGTCATTATTTATTGGATAGTAGTTAGTGGTTAGTGGATAGTTGTTAGTAGATAGTGGATGCTGGATGGGAGATAGTTGTTAGTAGATAGTGGATATTAGTCAATAACTAACAACTAACAACCAATAATTAAAAACTCACTTCATCTTAAAATCTTTCAGTAAAAATGGCATGATTGCGCCAGTAAATAAGCTAGAGGTAACTATTGATAGCCATAAAGGAAATTCAAGTTGTGCAGTTGATAGCAATAACAGCAAACCGATAATTAAACCTATTGAAGTTTGCTTGATAAAATATGCTGTATCGCGTATTAGTTTTCCTTTGAAAAATAACTTAATAGAATACCACCCTAGTACAAACATTATTCCTCCGATTAATTTTTCAATAAATTTAGTACAACTAATCCGAAAAATATGGCTGGAATCACACCAGCGGGTCCTAGTAATCCACCAGTCATCGCGGCTAATTCATAACCTAAATCTTTGCCAGCTAAAAGTACGCCGCCAATCGCACCCCCAACTATAGATAAGCCGGCTGCTATTGCTAGCCATATTAATGATGTAATTAGGTTAATATCACCAGACACCAAGCTGGACAACAAATCTATCATTCTGTTTATTCCTCATTCAGAAAGTGATGAGTATAAATTAACTTCTAACTTCTAACTCATAACTCATAACTATTTATTTCTATTTCTACTTCTTGCAAAGCTTGAGCGACAATTTCTGCTTGTTCTATCTGTTCATGCTGGTGAAATATTTCCCTAGCTTCTTGATAGTAATCACGAACTCGCAACAGATTTTTATAATTCCCGGCTTCTGCTTTTTCTGGGTCATCTGGTAAGTTAAATAAGGCATTAGCTTTGTTAGAAATTGTGTTGGCGTATTCTAAGGGTGTATCTTTAGCAGATCGCACTTTTAATGCCTCGTCATAAGCAGCGATCGCTCGTAAAATATTCTCTAGTGGATGCGAACTCGCTAAATATTGCAATGCGTTGCCTAAGTTATTCTGCAACATCGCATATTCTCTGGGGTGGTCAATCAGCTTAATGTGCTTCAATGCAACCTCAAATGACTGCACAGCCAAGCCTTGACGCAAGTATTCTCTTTCTGATGCTAATGGCATAGAAAGGTAAGCGATCGCTATATTATTGTATAAAATCGCATATTCTTGTGGGTAATCTTGCCAGGTAAATACCCGCAAAGCCTCGTGATAAGCTTGGATGCTATCTGTCGTCCGCGCCAAATTAAATGGCACCAACGACTGCAATACCAACCCCAAGTTCATCTGCACTTCTGCTACTTCCTCAGGTGAGGCAAATTGTTGCAAAATTGGCAGCGCTTCTTCATAACCTGCTTTCGCTTGGAGTAGCAATTGTGACCCTACATCCGGAATTGTCTGTAAGCCAAGTGCCATTCCCGCTTTAGCGCGGGCTTTGAGGAGAGGATAATCATCAGCGCACAATTCATACGCCCGATAATACAACCCAACCGCATTCCGCAAATCTTGGGCTGTTTTGGGCTGTTGCACAAAGGATTGCGCCATAAGAATCAGCATTTCGATTTTTTCTTCTGTCGTTGCTGATTCCGATGCGATCGCCGCGATCGCCGCTTTCACAGCTGAATCTGTAATACTAGGGGTCATCACCACTCTTTTGTCATCGGTTTGGGAATTGAATTTTTCAACGCCCGCAAGACTCGGAGACGCATTTGTTACAAAGCGTCCAATCAAGGGTTATACAAACCGAAACAGGAGTGTTGTTCCCTGATATTCAAAGCTGTTCCCGAACACTACCTCACCACTCTTTTTAAAACGCGAAGATCCCCACTAGGCTTAGGGGAAACCGCAATTTCAATTACCAAGTCTTCTTTTAACTAAAATGAATTCTCCTTCAATTCAATTAGTCAATTTTTTGTTGGTATAGACTCTATTGATTAGAAGCATAGAGTAAAACCGCAAATATTTACGTTGATTTCAAACATTTTAAATATATCTTAATCTCTTGCCTTTGGTGATTGTCAAATAAACCAAATATTAATTAATTTATCAGCTTTAATCATTCTGCCTATTTTCCTAACTTTTTCAGATATATTAACTTATATTTTGTATATTTGCATTACATTTAAACTCGTTCAATGAATTTAAAAGCCATGTTTATCAAGCTTTTTCTCAAATTTAAATCTGGACTACTGATAAGTGCGTTTTCTATACTATTACTATTTAAATAAAAATTCTGTTCGAGCGAGAACCTTTTAAAAATTGCGAATTGTATTTAGTTAATACAAAAATGAAAATCTTATTTAATCATATACAAACCAAGCAAAAACTACCTAAGATTAAAAAATAGAGGTTGAAAAACAGCTTGACCTGACAAACGTCGTCACTTAAATTAGGCATGATAAACAACAGAGATGACTAACTTACTATGGCTGCAAGGTGGTGCTTGTTCGGGCAACACCATGTCATTTCTCAACGCCGAAGATCCCACAGCTTGCGATTTAATTGCCGACTTTGGCATCAACATACTTTGGCATCCATCCTTGGGGCTGGAATTAGGTACAAACTTGCAGAATATGCTGTGGGATTGCATTTCCGGCAAAATTCCTCTAGACATACTTGTATTTGAAGGCAGCGTCATCAACGCCCCCAACGGCAGCGGCGATTGGAATCGGTTTGCCGATCGCCCGATGAAAGACTGGTTAAACGACTTATCCAAAGTCGCTAACTTCGTCGTAGCGGTAGGAGACTGCGCCACCTGGGGAGGAATACCCGCAATGGCACCCAACCCCAGCGAATCTCAAGGATTGCAATTTCTCAAACGTCAAAAAGGCGGCTTTTTAGGCAAAGACTTCCATTCATTATCTGGATTACCCGTTATCAACATTCCTGGATGTCCCGCGCATCCCGATTGGATAACGCAGATATTAGTAGCGATCGCCACAGGCAGAATCGCTGACATCAGCTTAGATGAACTGCATCGTCCGGAAACCTTCTTCAAGAGTTTTACCCAAACAGGCTGTACTCGCAACGTCCATTTTGCTTACAAAGCATCAACCGCCGAATTTGGTCAGCGTAAAGGATGCTTATTTTATGACTTAGGCTGTCGCGGTCCGATGACACATTCATCCTGCAACCGCATTTTATGGAATCGCGTCTCATCCAAAACCCGTGCTGGAATGCCTTGTATAGGTTGTACAGAACCAGAATTTCCCTTCCACGACCTCAAACCGGGAACCGTATTTAAAACCCAAACCGTCATGGGAGTTCCCAAAGACTTGCCCACAGGAGTCAATAAAAAAGACTACGCCTTGTTAACAATGGTGGCAAAAGATTCAATCCCAGCTTGGGCAGAAGAAGACTTTTTTACAGTTTAGGGAATGGGGCAATGGGCATGGGGCATAGGGTATGGAATTCAAGTGAAGTATGTCTAGCTTCTTTTTATTCCCATTGCCCAATGCCCATTGCCCTATGCCCAATGCCCATTACTCAATTACCAATTACCCAGAAAAATGACAATCAAAACATTAGATATTTCCCCAGTCGGTAGAGTTGAAGGCGATTTAGATGTGCGCGTAGAAATCGATGATGGACAGGTAGTAAATGCCTGGACTCATGCCGAACTCTTTCGCGGATTTGAAGTTATTCTACGCGGCAAAGACCCCCAAGCCGGATTAATTGTTACACCTCGCGTCTGTGGTATTTGCGGTGCTTCTCACCTTACCTCCGCAGCTTGGGCGTTAGATACAGCTTGGGGAACAGAAGTTCCCCGCAACGCTATTTTGGCGAGAAACTTAGGTCAAATTGTCGAAACAATTCAAAGCATACCGCGCTACTTTTACGGTCTATTTGCTATCGATTTGACCAATAAAAAGTATCAAAGTAGCCGCTATTATGAAGAAGCTTGCAGACGCTTTGCCGCTTTCACAGGTAAATCTTATGAAATAGGCATCACAATTTCTAGCAAACCTGTAGAAATTTACGCTTTATTTGGCGGACAATGGCCTCATTCTAGTTACATGGTTCCTGGTGGCGTAATGTGCGCCCCTACCTTAACAGATGTTACCCGCGCCTGGTCAATTTTGGAATATTTCCGCACTAATTGGTTAGAACCAGTTTGGTTAGGTTGTTCTTTAGAACGCTACGAACAAATTAAGACTTATGATGACTTCATGGCGTGGCTAGATGAAAATCCAAATCATGCAAATTCTGACTTAGGTTTTTATTGGCGAATGGGTTTAGAAATCGGTTTAGATAAGTATGGTGTTGGTGTTGGTAAATATGTCACTTGGGGATATTTACCTCACGAAGATAGATACCAAAAACCGACTATTGAAGGGCGAAATGCTGCCACAATTATGAAGAGTGGCGTGTATAACAGCTTCACCGATACTCATGTTTTGATGGATCAAAGCTTTACCCGCGAAAATACAATTCGTTCCTGGTATGATGAAGGGACAGCAGACGTTCACCCCTTCGATCGCACGACCAAACCAAGCCAAAAAAATACTAAAGACTTTGACAACGCTTATTCTTGGTCTAGTGCTGTTAGCCACGCACAATTTGGACGCTTGGAAGCAGGACCCCTGGCGCGTCAGTTAGTCGCCGGTGGCGAACATGGCGAATCTTGGCAACACCATGACGGATTCATTTTAGATGCATTCAAGTACATGGGCGGTGCGAGCATCCATCTACGTCAGCTAGCACGAGTTCACGAAATTGTCAAGTTATATCGCCAAGCCGAACACTGTTTGCGCGAATTTAAGTTAAATGACCTTTGGTACATCAAACCCCAAGAAAAAGACGGACGCGGTTGGGGTGCAACCGAAGCCTCACGGGGAGCGCTGTGTCACTGGGTCGATATTGAAGGAGGCAAGATTAAGAATTATCAAATCATGGCTCCCAGCACCTGGAATATTGGACCCCGCGACGGTGAAGGAATCAAGGGACCGATTGAAGAAGCTTTGGTAGGAACACCGATTTTCGATCCTACCGATCCGGTGGAAGTGGGACATGTCGCGCGATCGTTTGATTCTTGCTTAGTTTGCACCGTTCACGCTCACGATGCGAAAACAGGCGAAGAATTGGCGCGTTTTCGTACTGCGTAGGCGATCGTTCTCAGTCTCTGACTGAGAACAAAAAAACGAGAAAACATTGAAATTTACACGGGTATTCTTGTGACTGAATTAGCATTACACAACCATCTTTCTCATCTTCCCGAAGAAGCACTGCAAGAGTTTACAGAATGGTGTGTCCTAGAGCAAGCAAAAGAAGCGGGATATAAGCTTACTCCAGATAGAAGTAAGTTAGATAAATTACCCACAGGAGACTATATTTATCAACTTGTGGATCAATTTATGAAAGTTAAACCAGACCCAATTAGAACTGGTTTAGCAGGAGCGATCGCCGGAAAGCAAGCTGATAAACACGCTTTGTCAGGTGTAGCGGCTATAGTCGATTTTGTTTCACTTTATATTAGGTATTTAATTCCTAAAGAAGGTAGCGAACAAGAAAAGGCGGAAGCAATATTAACTCAAGCATCACAACAGCAGTTTGAGAAACTCTCTCAAATTGCTAAAAAATATGATGTAGAAATTTCCAGCTAAACTGCTTCATTACTCGTTCCTGCGCTTCTGGCTAGGAACGAGTAAATGAGGAAATAGCTTACACAATTTCAAGACTGACTTTCATCGCTACAACACTATGAAGGTTGGGTATTGGCAGATTATTTAAAATGTTATGGCAATTAACAATGGAAGCATTCTCAGCAAGCGCTTGGGAACCGGGTAAGAGCGCTGGCATCGACGGGATTTTGACCGAGGTACTTGTATCCCACCCTGTAGAGGGATGGAGCAGAGCGCGAAATTAGTTGAAAATTGACCTCGGTTGGATAGTAACATTTGCTTTGTAGAAGGAACGTTTTATGATCGTTGTCCATCATCTCAACAACTCGCGATCGCAGCGCGTGCTATGGCTACTTGAAGAATTAGGTATAGAATACGAAATCAAGCGCTACGAACGCGATACGGAGACGATGCTGGCACCGACATCGCTGCTGAATGTCCACCCACTCGGCAAGTCACCAGTAATCACAGATGCAGAAGAGACGATCGCCGAGTCGGGTGCCATCATCGAATATATAATGGATCGCTACGGCAAGGGTCGGCTAATCCCAGCACCCGGTACACCGGAGCGTCTGCGCTACACCTATTGGCTGCACTACGCTGAAGGCTCTGCAATGCCGCCGCTGCTACTCAGACTCATCTTTGAGCGTTTTGGAATAGGGGACAGCAAGGCGATGGACGCATTCATAGCGCCTCAGATCAAGCTTCACTTTGACTACATCGAAGGCGAACTCCATAAAAGTACGTGGTTTGTGGGCGAGGAATTCACCGCTGCCGATATCCAAATGAGCTTTCCCCTGGAATTGCTCGGCATAGTCGCTCCTGATGTCGAGAGCAGACCGAAGCTGGAGGAATTTCTTGCTCGTATTCATGCGCGACCTGCTTACAAACGTGCGCTTGAGCGTGGAGGCAAATACGACTTTGCCAAGAGTATTTAATAATTCTTGTACCCCGATAATGCTGCTATAAAGCGTGCATATTTATCTTAAAGAAACTGATTGAGCATTAATTCGAGTCCGAAATAGACTATAGGCTTTTTGGCGCAAGTCTTTCCCTTCTAATGACAAATGACAAAGAACAAATAACCATCATTGGTTGCGGTAATCTCAACCGCAGCGACGATGCGGTAGGCGTAATAATCGCCCAACGCCTACAGCAATATCTTACCGAACATCCTCATCCTAATATCCAAATTTATGACTGTGGCACCGCTGGGATGGAAGTGATGTTTCAAGCACGAGGTAGCAAACAATTAATAATTATTGATGCAAGTTCAACGAATTCCGAACCCGGTGCAGTGTTTAAAGTTCCCGGAAAAGAATTGGAAACTTTACCGGAACCCAGTTACAACTTGCACGATTTTCGTTGGGATAATGCTTTAGCTGCTGGTAGGAAAATCTTTAAAGATGACTTTCCCTCATTGGTGACAGTTTACCTAATTGAAGCGGAAAATCTTGGCTTCGGACTAGAATTAAGTCCTGCTGTCAAACATTCTGCTGATTTTGTTTTGTCAGAAGTCACCGCAATGATTGAGGAATGGGTAATGGGTAATAGGAAAAACTATTAATCCAAAATCTAAAATCCAAAAACCAAAATCGTATTAAGCCCAATCTTTGTAAACTGATAATTCATCTACCCTCATTTCAAAAGGCATTCCCTGGCTTTCTGGGGGACAAACGCGAATTTTAGCACTGCTGACAATTTTATGTAGCAATGTCGCCATTGGCACAATTTTTTGTAATACACGCCAGTTAGTAACTTGGTCTGGACATTCAATTACCAAAGTCAAAGCATTAGCGTGGGTTGTGACATACCAGCGACAACTGGATAATAATTTTTGAATACAGCGATCGCAATCTTCATAAAAGTACTTGCTAATAGAATACTCTAGTTGCTGGCGCAGTATAATATCTGCCGATGTCGGTTGCATTGGACGTGAATCTTCATTTTGCCAGAAATAGTTTGTCATAGTTTTGCCTCTTTATTTTGTCCAGTTATATGCCAATTGCCATTGCGTAAAGGACATCTTTATCTGTCTCTAAAAATTCCTGAGTTTCATCGTCATAATAAGCACCAATTCCACTACAATGAATTCCCCAATAATTACTTGCTAGATACAGCCTTTGTCCTAAAAATCCGGCAATTTGCATGGCAGTTTGATAATTTGTATAGTTGGAAACAAAAAACCAAGTTACTGCACCATATGAAGCGATCGCTTGATTAACGCACAAGTAACCTGTTTTCTCACTAAAGTTACCCTCCTTGACTAAATGCGTTCCTTTGTATAACCCTGCTTTGATTCCCTCGACTCGATGGACAACTGCGTAAATTTCGATTTCTTCAAAACTTTTTGTTGGTATTGCTTGCCTAATTTCCTGCAAAATACTAAAATAAAGTTCCTGGGAAATAAACTGTTTTTCAAAACGCCTAATTGAGCGTCTGTTCCAAACAGCTTGAGAAAATCTATCCTTGTCAAAGCTAAATTGAGGATGCTTGATTTCTTGCTGACAACTTTTTTGCAAAGCTGTTTCTTTATAAGCTGACTCAATGAATAGATTCTGTTCAAAATAATCAGTTCCACAAACAAAAGGGACTTTCAGCCTTAAGCGTCGAACCTTCTTATCTTGAACTTCTCCCGAAGTTACACAAGCAGTAATAAACTCTTTGTTCTCAAATCCTAAATCTGCATTGAGAGCGAGTTTATCAAAATCGAAAACTAGTTGTATATCTCTATCGTGAAGAAAAGCTGAAGCAGCGATCGCACCCAAATGGTGTCCGCTATCTAACCAGCAATACCTGATGCTCCTGTCTTTATATTTCCAACTAGACCTATAATAAACACAACTAATTAAAAAAATGAATCCGATGATACGATTATTCGGTAAAATATAACCCTCTAATCCATCATCAATTAATTCATAGATAAGTACTAGACAATTATTCTCAACTTCTATATGATAGATTCCATCGACTATTCCTTGTATTCCGCGAATCTGCACGTAAACCTCAGTAGGATATAAAGCACCTGCTGATGGATTCACTCGCAGTTTATCGACAGTATTTTTATACGTCTTTTCCAAAGTAATCGCACTCGTTAACCAGAGAAAAGAATGGATAGAATTGTTGAGAAAGTCTAGACTTATTCGGCGATAAAACTTTGGATAAAATTTAAAAGCCGACGGTTGAGTTGACGAATCTACATAATTTGGATCGATTTGCACCGATAGGTAAGAATGCTTGGTAGCATCATGATATGCTTTCCCGGTTATCTTATTTACTTGCATTTTTCAGAATCCTTAAAACATCTACATTGCTAGCGAAATCTACAGCTTTATAGTCGTCTAAGTTTTTCAACTCTAGATTTGGGTGATATTCTAAAAGCAGCTTGACAACTTCTGTTTTTCCGGCTGATGCTGCGTACATCAAAACAGTTGCACCATTATCATTTTGGTTGTTGATGTTAATGTTTGCAGCAAGCAATAAACGAATTAAGTCGTAGTGATTGCCAAAACAAGCAAACCACAAAGCATTGTTATTATCGTTATTTGTAGCATTAATATCAGCCCCGGCGTTAATTAGTTCTTCAACTACTGCATAAACTCCTTCTCTGGTCGCTTTCATCAAAGCCGTATCGCCATTTTCACCTTGTTGATTTAAATTCTTTGGTTCGTAGTTGTTAGCTATCATCCACTGGCTTGTAGTTGCGCTCAAATGAAAGCTATTTTGGTTAGTCATAATTACTCCTTTCTTGGGTTATGAAAAGTGCGAATAAAATTCGCATCTACACAGACAAAACCCGCCTACGCGGGTTTAAAAGCCACAATTTTCTATTAGTCCACGTAGGTGGACTTTGTTCGTTTAGCCGCGATTTTAATCGTCGGGGCTTAACCATTAGCTATTACCGAAAAGCTAAAATTGCCTCTATCAAATGATGGGTGATGGGTAGACTATCGACTACCATTGCAGCGCACAGCAACATCATGTAGAGAATCGAGTAGAGAAAAAGCGATCGCGCTAATTGTTTATCATCTGGATTCTGCAACAGCGACCAAGCTTTCATAATAAAAATTGTCCCTAAAATAAAGGCGATCGCACCATAAATTACCCCCGAAGCGTGAAGAGGATAAATTAATAAAAACGTGCTGGGGATAACTACCAAAGTGTATCCCCAAATCTGACGCGCCGTGGCAATATTATCAGTAACCACCGGCAACATAGGCACACCCACCTTGGCATATTCATCGCGGATCATTAATGCCAATGCCCAAAAATGAGGAGGTGTCCATAAGAAGACGATCGCAAAAATCAACCATGCTGTCCAGCTTAAGGTATTTGTCACCGCTGCCCAACCCACCAACGCTGGAATTGCACCTGCTGCGCCGCCAATGACGATATTGTAGGGAGTATGGCGTTTGAGCAAATGCGTGTAAATGCCCACGTAGAAGGCGATGCCAGACATCGCTAACAAAGCACTTAACAGATTGACAAATACTGCAAGCACCGCGAAAGAAATACAAGCCAGAGCGATCGCAAATATGAGAGCATGTAATGGCTGTACGCGACCAGAAGGCACCGGTCTATGGCGCGTGCGTTCCATTTGATAATCAATATCACTATCGTAGATACAATTGATTGTCTGAGCGCTAGCAGTCGCACAAGTACCACCAATCATCGTTAGTAGCAACAATCTAGGGTCTAGTTTTCCCTGTGAGGCGATCGCCATACTAGCAGCCGTAGTAATCAACAGCAGCGGAATAATCCGGGGCTTTGTTAGCTGATAGTAATCTTGAAAAACTTGTAAAACATTTTGATAGTGGCGTTGCTGAGTCGTCCCATTCATAAGTTCACGAATTCCTCAATTGTGGAAAATATCCGCTATTTCCTAATAGCTAAAACTCCCCTCTTGCACTTATTCTTCAGTCCGCGCAGGCTGGTTTGCAATCCTTAATTTTTCCTCAGTCCGCGCAGGCGGACTTTCTTCGTATAGCCGAGCCACTGCGTTGGACGGCTCCGCCGGCTTGAAGCATGTGGCGTCCAGGCTTCGAGCCTGAGGGCGAATCGCGACATCATAATCAGCCACTATTAGCAACACGCATATAAATAGCACAAGCGACTTCCTTATCTATTTGCCAGCGCCTGTTTCCTACCTTGATGACAAAAGAGGGGAGTTTCTCTTCTAAAGTGATGATAGTTCCTGGCACCACTTCCATTGATATCAGTTTTTTTAAAATAATTTCGTCCTGATTATTACAGAAAGTGACAATTCCTTGCTCTCCCTCCCGCAACAATATAAACATTTACATTACGTAGTGAGAGCTGAAGAGGTCGTAATTATGAGCAGTTAAGCGCTCACTACAAATTAAGTCGAACTATTTCAAAATAAAAATATATATAATTAAGAAGCCATAGCTTTATTAAAGCTACGACTTCAACATTAGGCGAAATTAAAAACTAATCAACACTTTAGACGAGATATGGCTCTTGATGAGTGCGAATCGTGCAATCAGAACGTGGATAGGTAACACAAAGTAGAGCGAATCCTTTCTCCATCTGCTCATCATCCAAGAAAGATTGGTCAGATTGATCTATTTCACCTTCAACAACTTTGCCAACACAACTAGAACAAGCACCTGAGTGACAAGAGAAAGGCAACTCAATACCATTTTCTTCTGCGCCCTCTAAAATGGTAGTCTCTTCGTCAATTTCAATTGTTGTATCAAGGTCTTGCTTTTTGTTGATTAATCTAACTTGGTAGCTAGCCATTTCGTGATTCTCCTCAGACTTTAATACAATTAGGTTTGATGACTCCACAAAAGTGGAATATAAAAACTCTCTACTTGTGTAGTTGTTTAAGATTCAAAATCCAAACTCCCCAATCTAAAATTATTATCAGATGTGGGTTTTATCATTTAGAATTTTGATTTTTTTAGTTGCAAGGTACACCATTAGGCGTACAGTCACCAGCTTTAAATGACTTGCCACAATTGCAGTTACCAGTTGCATTGGGATTGGTAAACTTAAAGCCGCTTTCCATCACACCGTCGATGAAATCGATTACTATACCTTCTAATAAAGGCGCACTTTTCGCATCAACGTAAAGCAGCACCTCCCCTTGCTCAATCACTAAATCATCTGGTTGTGGTTTGCTGGTGATTTCAATTGCATACTCATAGCCACTGCAACCGCCATCTTTAACAGAAAGACGGACACCTTTAGTCGCCACTGCATTATTACTGGGTGTAGAACCGACCAGAAATGACCGTAGGCGAAATTCTGCTTTTTCTGTCAAAGTAACAGTCATCAAATCTCCTGAATAAGTTGCGATTAATTGTTCTGATAAAATGTCTTTGGTGCGGAAGGATTGGGAATTGGGAATTGGGAATTGGGCATTGGGCAATGGGCATTGGGCATTGGGCATTGGGCATTGGGCATTGGGAAGGGTGGGGGAACCCCACCCCTACTTGTCCCCCTTGTCCCCCTGTCCCTAGTCCCCATTACCCATTACCTAATCCCTAGTCCCCATACTGGTAGTTTCCATATCTTGAGACTGCACATATCGCCAGGGTGCGTTGTTACCACACACCGCACAAGAGCGATCGCGCTGAGAACGGCGCTTGGCAAATTCCATCCTGGTAAAATCTATAGTCAGCAATTGCGACAACAAAGGCTGACTAAACCCAGTGATCAACTTGACAGCTTCCAGTGCTGTCAGACAAGCCAATGTCCCAGAAACAGCACCGATAACAGAAAAACCACGGCGATCCCAATCAGGTTTTTCGGGAAACAGACAAGACAAACAAGGAGTCACACCAGGAATAATCGTTGTCAGATAAGCCTCCATACCGTCCATAGCCGCTTCCACCATCGGTTTGCGCCAGCGCACGCAAGCTTCATTTAGCAAATTGCGCTCCGTAAAATTGTGAGCGCAATCGAGAGCCATATCTGCCGATTGCACCAGCGAATCCACATTTTCTGGGGTGATATAATCATGAACTGCTTCTATCTGGACATCAGGATTAATGGCTTGCAAAGTCTCCTGTGCTTTGAATACCCTTGGCTTACCTACCCAATCATCCGTCATGAGAACCTGACGATTCATATCATCAAGTCGCAGATCGCCACCCCGGACTAGGATTAGCCGTCCGACACCCGCTACTGCTAAATAAAGCGCTGCCGTACCGCCCAATCCCCCCACACCTGTAACCAGAACCGTCGCTGACTTAAGGCGCTTCTGAGCCAGTTCGCCAAAATTAGGGAGCATCATTTGGCGGCTGTAACGTTCTAACTCGGTAGGCGTCAGGTTAACCAATTTTTACCTCCTAATCAGACGTGATTTCTGTCAGCGTGACTACATTTTTCGGCTTATCGTTAAACACCTTGAACAACTTTTGTTCTTGGGGTGTTGATTCCTCAAATACCTGATAAGCTTTTTGCAAAGCTTCACAATATTGCTTGAGTCTATCTTCTACACTTAAATCAGGAGAATTGCTATCAATTTCCTTCATGTATTGAGAAAACTTTTTTAAAATATGCAAACGATTCACATTTACAAATTTTTGGTCGTAAGGGAGTTGGAAAAATTCAAAATACTCCTCTGCATCGACAATTTTATTGAATTGTTCAAGATTGGTATTCATTTTTGCTGCTCCAATTTCTTTACTTGTTGTTTCAGTTCATCTAACTGACGATATATTTCATAAGTACTCGCAGCAACATCCATAAGTGTTTTGTAATCTGTGGGTAAACCCTCAGCTAAATCGTGCAGATCCATTTTCATTTGACCTGCTTTACTATTGAGGCGTTTAATTTGACTTTTTAGCTCCTCAACACTTGTTTCTTCCACTTGCGCCATAAGCATCTCCCTTTATACAAAAGTTATGAATGATGAGCTGCTCCTGTACAGACGTTCCGCCGGAACGTCTCTACCTAACTTCTTACAATTTGCTAGCTTCCGGAAAAGTTTTCGCTAATTCCAGACCTTTTGCTACTAGTTGCTCTCCTTCTTCTGCCAACTTTTCTAAAGAGTCAAAGCCAAAGCGGTGAGCATCTCGCAAAGTTCTTTTAACTAACAAAAGACGACCAGAAAATACTAGCACCCAGCCAAATCCTTCATGGTTCAAATCAACCACAACTTGAGAAATGAGATTTGTTTCTTTTTCAATACTGGCAGCTATAGCTCGAAAAAATACCATAATCCGGGCTTGAGTTGCCGGATCGACTTCACCCTCAAGAGAAATTTCGCGCTTCTTTTGTTTAGTGACAACAAAAGGTTTCAGAATCAACTCATCCGACCAACTACGGTAAAATCCATAGCTATCTTGACCCCGGATTTGGCTGATTAATGTCTTCAGGAAAGGTGCGTTTAAAATATCGCTTTGAGCGGTTCCATTAACACTATTATTTACGGTCATACAGTTGCCTCCTCTTCCAACCCATCTTCAAAATTAGAGGTTTTTTGTTGTAAGGCTTTACGCAGCCAAGGTGGAGGATTTCCTTTGAGAGTTGTCACCAACTTATTCAACACCTCAGCAATCTCTTCTTGTTCCGATCGCGCTTTAATTGGTGTCACATGTTTCTTGATCAATCGAGCTGCTGCACTTCCACCGATCGCCGTTACATAAACAATCGTACAATCAGCTAAAGCCTCAAGCTTTGGTGCTAACTTATCCTCATTCCCATCCTCTTTCAACTCACCCGCAAACGTCAAAGTTTCGACAAATTGATATCCCTCATCAGAGATTTCATAAACATCAATTTCCTTCGTCGAACCAAAGTGAGCATTAATATGAACCCTATCATTAGTCGTGAAAGCAATTTTCATTTTGTCTTCTTTGCGCCTCTGCGCCTCTGCGTGAGAAAATAAGATTTATGCACCTTGTCTAATGACCAATAACCCTTGATTCTTCCAGCTCCAAAAACAGATTGCCAATATCAAACAAAAGCTGCATAGTGCCTCGATAACCAACTTTGGTAAATTGACCATTACCCAAGCGGTCATAAATGGGAATACCCAAACGATAAAGAGGAATTGAAAGACGTTTTGCGATCGCTTTCACATTCGAGTTACCCATCAGCAAATCAGAACCTACCGCTAATTCCTCAAAATCCTCCAAATCACCGATAGTTACATTTTTGACCGGGAGTTTTTCTAATAAAGGCGATCGCGTTGTCGTCACCGCAGCATGTACTTGCGTCCCCATCGATTGCAGAAAACGCACTATAGACCAAAGTAAATCCGGTTCCAACGCCAAAGAAACACGCTTCGCACCAAAATAAAAGTGCGTATCCAACATTGCATCTTGTAACTGACGGCGTTGGCGGCGATATTTTTCTGGTACACTAACACCACTAAGGTCTGACAAAGCTTGGAGAAACTCGTCCATCGGTTCCAAACCAGTCAGTTCACTAAACAACTCGTAGGGTATAGCAAACCGTTGTTGTAAAATCTCTGCTGCACCCCTCATACTCTCACCCAGCGCTAAAGTAAACGCCGAACTACCTATTTCTCGCAATTGTGCCAGAGTCGTACCACCACCTGTTATCGCACTATAAGAATCATCTAAGTGACCATCTAATGAAGCGGAAAGATCGGGTACAAAGATAGGCTTTAGTCCAAAGGCAGTGACGATCTCTTTTACTTCCTGTATATCTCCTGGTGTGAAAGCAGAACCCGCCAAAATCGTAATTTGGTCTGGTTTGGTCTTACCTTCTTGGGGAACTTCTGTTACTATACTTTCAACTGCGGCAGCAAAACCGTCTTGTAGCGCACCTTTAAAATCTGGAGTCGGGGCAAAAATGATCGCCAAACGATCCAATTCTGGATGACGTTGGCGGATTTCTTTCAGGAAACCCTCCATGTCATCTCCTCTGGTTTCCGTCAACCCAGTGGTACATAAACCGATAATTTCTGGCTTTGACTTCTCCACCAGCGTCAGAATTGCCTGTTCGACATTTTCCTCACCACCCAAAATAGTGGTAACTTCCGTCATCGCTGTCGTCGCAAGGGGAATCGCTTCCCGGAAATGTCGCACCAAAACAACTTTCGCAAAAGCAGTACAGCCTTGGGAACCGTGGAATAAAGGTATTGTCCCCTTTAAGCCCAAAAAGGCTAAAGACGCACCCAAAGCTTGACTTTGCTTCAGGGGATTAACTGTCAGTGATTTGTTAGGAACAGTAACCAGTGCCATTAGCTATCCTCCAATAAAGCCAAGTCAGAGAGGGGGAGAGTGGGAGAGGGGGAGGATGGGGGAGTGGGGGAAGACAAGGAAGAAATTCCCCCTTGTCCTCCTTGTCCCCGTGTTCCCATGTCCTCATCCCACGGTGCAGGTTTGCGGATTTGCTCCCACACTGGGCTGTAGAGAGCCTCATACAGTTCTCTTGCCATCTCAACCATCCCCACATAAGCAGCGTAAGGATGATGGCGTTCTTGGTTAATATCTAAGAAAGGAATCCGCGCTTTCAGAGCGGTGTATTGATTGCGACCACCCGCAATCAACATATCAGCTTTCGTATCTTTAACTAGTTTTAGCAGTTCTTTAGCGTTGCCCTTTTCCATCATGATGCCATCCGTACCGATCAACTTTCTGATTCGGGCTTTGTCTTCTTCCGTACTCTTTCTAGTACTGGTAGCAACAACTTCTATCCCTAAGTCTTTAGCTGCGGAGATAATCGACCAACTCTTTACGCCTCCGGTATAAAGGACAACTCGCTTGCCTTTGAGTCGAGCGCGGTAAGGAGCTAGTGCTAAATCTAAAGCGGCAGTTTCTTCAGCGATTAGCTTTTCGGTGCGTTCTTGTAAGTCGCGATCGCCTAACTTAGCGGCAACATTCCGCAGACAGCGGTTCATGTCATCTACACCGTAGAAAGACTCTTCAATGTAAGGAATGCCGTAGCGCTCTTCCATCTTTCTCGCCATGTTGAGCAACGCTTTCGAGCAAATCATTACATTCAGTTTGGCGCGGTGAGCGTGACAAACTTCATCGTAACGAGCATCACCGGTGATTTTTGACAAAACGCGGATGCCGAGTTTTTCAAATAATTTCAGAACTGGCCACATTTCCCCGGCGATGTTGTACTCACCGATAAGATTAATGTCATAGGGTGTGGTATACTCAGGTTCGCGAGTACCAACAACGTATTCTAATAAAGCTTCACCGCCAAAGCGATTACCGAGATTTTTGCTACCAATAAATCCTGGGGAAACTACGGGGACAACAGGCTTTCCTATTTTATCAGCCGCAGCTTTGCAAACTGCATCGATATCATCGCCAGTTAAAGCGGGGACACAAGTAGTATAAACAAATATCGCTGTCGGGTTGTAGCGTTGTTGCAATTCCAAAATGGCTTTGTAGAGCTTCTTTTCGCCACCGAAGATGACATCATTTTCGGTTAAATCGGTGGTGAAACCCATTTTGTAAAGCTGAGGACCACTAGAAAGACTACCACGACTTCCCCAAGAATTACCAGCGCAGGCGATCGGACCGTGGACTAAATGAGCAGCATCAGTAATTGGCACTAGGGCAATCATTGCACCATCAAAAGCGCATCCCCCTTGAGCTGCTCCTGGTTGTGCTTGTTGCGTGCAAGATTTATTTTTCTTTTCTCCATGTTTCTGGCTATTATGTTCGCATCCGGTTTCACTGAGCAGCTCGTTAATTTTGCCTTGGGTAATTTTCATTTCATTCCTCGCGCTGGATGGAAGTTGTAAGTAGTTAATTGTTGGGTGGAGCGTTGTTGTTTGTTAGTTGTTGTTTGTTAGTTGTCAAAAACAACTAACTCTTAACTCCTAACTACTAACTCCTAACTCCTAACTAATGATTAACAAATATATTTTGTGACATCTTCGCCACATACATCAGTAAGATAAGCTAAGGCACGGAAACGCAATCCGACAAACTCATCGTATAAGGGATTAAGTTTGCACAGTGGGGGGATATGTAAAATCCGTCCAAATAAGTTTATGCTTCGCTCAAATGGGCAACAGCAAGGAATGATTGTGCAGATTAGATGAGCGATGCGAGCATTTTTAAGTTGGGCGTTATCCACCATCCGGCGCAAAGGAGATAGAATATCAAATGAGCCGGGTTTCTTATATTTGGGTGGACGTAAATTAGGGTGGGGATGAGTGTGAGTGTGATTGTGTTCGTGAGCGGGAGTTATAGATTTCATAATAGAAACCTCATGAAACAGCTAAAAGGAAAAAGTAAAAGTAGGTGCTGGGGGGTTGTTAGTGGATAGTGGTTAGTTGTTAATTGTTATTTGTTCGTTGACGGTTAACAATCAACATTTATCCACTAACCACGCTCCCACTACCCACTACCCAGTCACCTTACTCCTTTTCCTTTTGTGGCAGGCGAAGATGAAATTTCTAACGAATTAAGTCGTAAGAAATATCGGTCTTGGAAGGAATGTTGGTGTTGTGATCGATGTCCTCGAACACGGTGTTAACAACCCAGTTGAGCAAGTTGATTACGCCTTGATAACCGACGGTGGCGTAACGGTGCATGTGGTGACGATCCATGATGGGATAGCCGATGCGAACCAGGGGAACTTTGCAATCGCGCCACAGGTACTTACCGTAGGAGTTACCGATGAGCAAGTCTACGGGTTCGGTGAACAGCAAAGAACCAATGCGCTCACTATCAGGTAAAATCTATATATTGCTGTGAGGTGCGGTATATGGAAGTTTGGGCTTATGCGAGGGTATCGACTGAAGAACAAGCGGAGGATGAAGGGGCGTTAATTAAACAGATGCGTCGTTTGCGGAGTGCTGGAGCCACGAAAATATATTACGATGTCGAGAGTCGTACTAGCGATAAGCGCAAAGGTCTTTTGCAGTTGATTGAGGATGTGGACGCTAACGCATTTGGTAAAGTCTCAAAGTTGTTATTTATCCGCATCGACCGTTTAACGTCGTCATCAATAATGTTTTATCGGTTGATGGATGCTTTAAAGAAAAAGGGTATTCAACCGACAGCAATTGATGAGCCGTTTGAAATGTCGAGTATTGGTGGAGAACTAACAATTGATGTGCGGTTAGCAGCAGCGAAGTATGAGGTGAAAATGTTAGCGATGCGGGTAAAAAAGGAACGCGAAACTCGCAAGGCGAATAAAAAGCCACATTGGAACGCGCCATTAGGGTATATAACAGATGGACAGAAGTACGTCAAAGATAACAGTCCGTGCGTTTGCTTAATTGCGAGTAAGTCAGAAATGAATGTTTCCCAATTGGCGCGATTTGTGTTTGATATTTTTTTTAGTGCGGGTACAGTGTCAGAGACTGTCAGACAATTGCATGATATTTTTGGGATTCAGGCTCAGGCAGTTTCCAAATCAAAAAATAACAGAAATAATGTACTTGGAGTAGAAGAAATAGGGATTGAAAATATTAATAAAACTCGTGGCTCTGGACTAAATCTGCGTTATCCGCACACCGGATTGAAATGGTCAGTTTCTGGTTTGCGATCGCAATTGGTGAATCCCATCTATGCAGGGGGAACGGCATATGATACAGTCCAGTATAGCGGAGGGCATCGCAAGCCCTTTGATGAGTGGGAAGTTGCCTGGGAAACTCACGATGAAATTATTATTACCCGTGAGGAACACGAGCGGGTAAAAGCGATGATTCGAGAAAATCGCAATAATCGCTGGGCAAACGAGCAGAAATATACCAACGTATTTGCTAATTTAGTTAAATGCGCTCATTGTGGGGCTGCTTACAGTCGCCAATCGAAGAAATTGGTAAAACGCACCGGATTAATTCGCCATCATTACCAATGCAGTTTTTACCGGACTGGAGCTTGCGACAACAAGCGGATGATTTCTAATGATGAACTAGAAAAGCAAGTCATCGAATGGCTGGTACGGGAAGCTGAAAGGTTAGCAGCACTAGTAGAGCAAGAAGTTCAAGTGACAGAAGAACCCGCAGAAGTTAAGATTCTGCGGGCATCTTTGAATACCCTTGATGCTTTACCATCAAATCCAGCGATTGAAAAAGCGAAAGAAGATATTCTAAAGCAGATTGCGGATGCGATCGCTACCACAAGTGACACTTCTAAACAATACCTAATTGCCAAAGAACGGATTGTTGTCGCATTTTCAAATCAGAGGTATTGGCAAAGTTTAGAACCGCAAGATAAACAAGCTTTACTTAAAGGGTGCATAAGAAAAATAACGGTAGATGGCAACAAAGTTACTGCGGTCAAATTACTGCATTTATATTAGGCTAGGCAGCTTTGGACTTGCGGGGCTTAGGTTTGTTCTGTTGTTGCTGTTGTACCGACTCTTGTTGTTTTTGTAGCAGTGCCTCGCGTTTCTCAAACTCAATTACAGTACGAGCAACTAATTCTGCTAGGGTTTCACGTTTCATAGTTGATGTTTATCGCTTCTTTGACGATAACTGCCAAGTCAAAAACTTCTGTTAGCTATGAGCTTTTTAGATTGCTACATATTTGCTTTTTAGAGATTTATTGAGTATCTCTGATTTTAGTTTTGAATGTTTTCTAAGCTATTCTCAGTGGGGGTGGAAACTAATAGACCGTCATCGCTTAAGTTGACGGAACGGCGTTTGCGTCCGGCTTTCGGGATGTCTGCGTTTTGTTGCAGAGATGGCGATGCTGACAGCAGACGACTACCCGGAACAAAAGCGAAGGGGTTGGGAATAAAGCGTTCTGCACTCAAGCGAGGATGATGGAGATAACCCCGCGTCACTCCTGCACCGGCAATATAGACTTCACCGGCAACTCCTATAGGGGATGGTTCCAGGTTTTCATCTAAGATGTAAAAACTTAAATCGGGAATCGGTTGACCGATAACGCTACCTTGATTTGCGATCGCATCTGCTTGAGTAATTTCTCTATAAGTGACGTGAACGGTAGTTTCGGTGATGCCGTACATATTAATCAATCTCGGTTTTTCATCGCCATATAGCTCAAACCAAGGTTGCAGACTTTGCAGTTCTAGTGCTTCTCCACCAAAAATAATGTACCGTAAATCTAAATCTGCATTCTTTGTGGCTACTTGTACAAGCTGTTTGAATGCTGAGGGAGTTTGATTTAAAACTGTGACTTTCTCAGACTGAAGCAGCTGGAAAAAGTCTTTTGGGGAACGAGTTGTCCAATAAGGAACCACGACGACTTTACCACCATACAGCAAAGCTCCCCACAGTTCCCAAACGGAAAAATCGAATGCATAGGAATGAAACAATGTCCAAACATCGTCGCTGTTAAATTTAAACCAGGGTTCGGTTGCTTTCAACAGTCGGATGACATTAGCATGAGTGACGATACAGCCTTTGGGTTTGCCTGTGGAACCACTGGTATAAATTACATAAGCGGGATGGTCTGGTAATATTTTGACTGCAACTGACTCTGAGCTTTGATTTTCTAGTTGGGCTGCAATATCTTCTAAAACAACAATTTCAACACGGCAGTCGCTACAACGGAGGGAACCTCCGCAACGCGCTGCCTCGCTTTCCCCGGCGGAAATCTGCGATACGACTGAACGCTGAGTTACTAACAGAGAGATTCCACTGTCTTGGAGTAGATAATCAATGCGCGAACTCGGATAACTCGTATCAATGGGAACATAAGCGCCACCTGCTTTCAAAATTGCCAAGATAGCGATCGCTAATTGTTCGGAACGTTCCAAACAAAGCCCCACTAACATTTCTGGACAAACACCTTTGCTTTTCAGGTAATGTGCTAAACGATTGGAACGGATTTCTAATTCGGCAAAGGTTAAGTTAGTTTCTTCAAAGGTGACGGCAGTATGAGATGCATGTTGTTTCGCTGTTGCGTTAAATGCGTAAACTAAGGTTTTATAAGATACATAGCTGGCTTTGTGGTTGTCAGCTTGCAGCAAGCTGTGCCGTTCTTCAGGAGAAATTAGCGATCGCGCTTTGTTCTTGAGCGATAAAGTCACTGTAAGGAATCGCCGGCACCGTTAGCGGTGGAATTGATTTGGCTTCTATATAATAGATATAACGTTGCAATAATTGAGTTAGCAACGTTGCGACGCTCCAACCATCGAGAATAACGTGGTGAAAACTGAAGCTGAAGCTGAGGTGGAATTCTTCGAGTCTGTGAATCTGAAAGCGGAATATTTGAATATTTGCAGCAGGTAGGCGAACAAAATAAAGTTGCAATTGAACCTGTTTGGGAAGATTGGGATCAAGTTAATCTGCAATTAAGCGATTTGCGTCAGCGCATCATTGAAACAGGTGCGATCGCTTGGCGAGGCATTCCCAATGCTCGTTTAATTAAAGATGAAGCTATTTTGCAGTGGGTACAAGGAAATGATCGGGTAACTACCATCAAAGAATTACGCGAATTCATTGATATTAATCTCAAACAAGCAATTAATCCGTCAGATTTGTATGCACTTGCTAAAGAGATTAATTGCCAAATAACTATCAGCTATTCGCCAGATTTTCCGAGTCATTTTGACGCTTGCTTTTATCCAGCAACCGAGGGAAAACGCCGTCCGGTAATGCCAATTGCACGCAGAGATGCTAAATTGAGCGTCTCTACATACTGCATCGATCCTCTCAAAGGACGTTTTGCGAAAGCGTTAATTTCCCAGTTAAAAGAAATTGTCCGGGAATTGCCCGAATATATGCGTCCGGCATCGTTTGTTCTGCTAGAAAGCTTTCCGATGACTCCCAGTGGTAAGCTGGATCGGCGTGCTTTACCTGCACCAGAGCGAGATTTAGCGATCGCCAAACAATTTTTTGTTCAACCTACAACTTCTACCGAAAAACGACTTTGCACAATTTGGAGCGATGTGCTTAGTATTGATTCTATCGGTGTGACGGATGATTTCTTTTATTTAGGAGGACACTCGCTTATAGCAACTAAGCTAGTTTCTCGCATTCGTGAAGAATTTGATTTAGCCTTGCCGTTACGAACAATTTTTGAGCATCCAACTATCGCGGGTTTAGCTGAACAAATCGAACGCCTTGCTGTTGTTAGCGATGGAAATATACAGAAAGATATCATACCACGAATTGCCCAACGGGACAATTTACCGCTTTCTTTTTCGCAAGCGCGACTGTGGTTTTTAGATTTGTTGGAACCGAATAATGCCGTTTATAATATGGCGATCGCTTTTCGTTTAAATGGCGATTTAAATCAAGAAGCGCTACACCGCAGTTTGCAAGAAATAATTCAACATCACGAGATATTACGCACGACTTTTGAGAGTAAATACGGAATTCCTATACAAGTTATTCACGAATTTGATAAAGTCCCGCTGACTGCGTGCGAACTAAGTCATTTACAGCAAGAAGAATTTAAAAAAGCAGTTAAATAAGCAATAATTTGTCCTTTCAATCTTCGCACATTACCGTTGCTGCGCGTTTATTTATATCGGTTAGCAGAGGACAGGCATGTTTTTGTTGTAGTGATGCACCATATTGTTTCTGATGGTTGGTCATTAGGATTAATGATTAAGGAATTATCCTTATCTTATGCAGCATTTTGTCGCAGAGATGCATCACCTTTACCGTCTCTATCTTTACAATATGGCGATTTTGCTCATTGGCAACGGACAATTTTTGAGAAAACCCAACTGCAACAGCAACTAAGTTATTGGAAAGAAAAACTCAGCGGTAAAATAGAGGTTTTAGAGTTACCAACTGATTTTCCGCGAAAAGCGATCGCTGGTTATCAAGGTGGTGCAGTATCCTTTACTATTAACAAAAAAGTAGGCGATCGCTTTAAGCAGTAGCGAATCAATTAGCACATTACCTGCAAAGCTTGGGTGTCAAACCAGAAGTGCTGGTGGGTATTTGTGTCGAGCGTTCCATAGATATGATAGTTAGTTTTTTGGGAATACTCAAAGCTGGAGGAGCTTACATTCCCCTCGACCCTGCCTATCCCCAAGAGCGACTTGCCTAAATTGAACAGCGATTAGGGTGCAATCTACCTGTTGTTACTTTATTCCGAGAAGGTACGATAGCGCATATTGCCGCTTTATTGGAACAAGAGCGATCGCCTAGTGATTCAGATGTTCTCGTTCCTCTACAAATCAAAGGCGATTTACTTCCCTTATTTCTCGTACACCAAGCTGGCGGTTATGCTTTATCCTATTCTGTGCTGGCTCGCACCTTCAGTCAAGAACGTCCGATTTATGCTCTTCAAGCACGCGGTTTAGATGGAAAACAATCGCCTTTAAATACTATCGAAGCAATGGCTTATAGTTACCTGAAAGCAATTCGGCAAATTATTCCTTACGGTCCTTATTTGTTAGGAGGACACTCTTTAGGCGGATTAATTGCCTTTGAAATGGCTTCACAATTAGAAGCTGTGGGACAACAAGTTGAACAAGTGATAATTATCGATACCCATCCTCCTTTGCCAACTCCGGAAATTGAAGCTTCTCTTGATGACAATGCCGCTATTCTTTGCTTCATTGTTGAGCAAATTGGACTTCATTTTAACGAAATTGTAAGTATTTCCTATGAAGAACTTTCCACCTTAGACGAAGTGGCTCAATTTGAATATGTACTGCAAATTTTGCGACAGCACGAACTCATTCCCCCTGATTTGGGACGAAATTTGATTGCCGGATTGCTCAACGTTTACAAAGCTAATTTGCAGGCAAGTTTACATTATCAACCGCAACTTATTAAATCTTCTATTTCCCTGTTCAAAACACCCTCACTAGCAAAACAGTTTCCAGACGATCCTACTGTCGCTTGGGGGAAATTAACCAGTGCAAAAGTGCGCGTATCCTCCGTAAATGGCGAACATCAGACACTTTTGAAAGAACCTCATGTTAAAAGCCTTGTCGTAGCCATTGAAGAACTTTTGTCTTATAATTAACATCAATTCAATCATTGGATTTTCATAGATATGCACAGTTATAATTTGCAAAAAATTTATGGTTTTGATTATCTAAGAGCAATTTGTTGTATTGCTGTTGTTTGTTTACATACAAATATTCCGAGCTTAGTTTTAAACTTTAAAAATTTCTACAATATCATTTTTGACAACGTATTTTGTTTGGCTGTTCCCATATTTTTTCAAATATCCCTTATTTTATTCTTTTTAAACAGGCAAAAAGAGAAAAATTACTTTTTTCAAAAAAGGGTTTTCAAAATTATAAAACTTTATATTTTTTGGGGCATATTTTCTAGTTTATTTTCTTGTTTCACTCAAAAAGAAATGTATCTGAATTATCTCAGCAATTTAAGAGATATTAAAAATATTATGAATTTTATCATAACAGATGGATATTATAATCCTTTTTATTACTTCTTTTCATTGTTATTTTTAACGATATTAGCGGAATTATTTGCTTTTTATATTGAGAAAACTCAAATCAACAATCAACTAATATGTTATTCTCTTTTGATATATTCTTGCATAATTGTTTTCCTCTTGCCTTTAAGTGTAATATTTATGGGTGAACAATTTGCTATGTTACCGCAAGCATTCAATCCTTTAAATTTTACACCTTACGTTTTTTCCTCATTTGTAATTAGCAATTATTTATCTCGAAATCAACAAAATGATAATTCAGAACTAAATATTAAACATGTTTTGATATTAATAATTTTATTTATTTCTTTTGCTATTTTTGAATGGAAATATATAAGCCATCCCTTTCTATGGGGTGGTGAAATGAATCCTCTACCAGTTTACTCCAGAGTATCTCTAGTTTTTGGTGCTTGGTTGATTACCTTAATTTCCACCAAAATTACATCTGAACCGCATTTTCTCATCAAATTATTTTCTGATTTATCCTTGGGTATATATTGCTTACATACCTTTTTAGGCTTATTGCTGATTAAATTTTTTCCACTTACACCTAATACTGACGTTTTGTTACTCTTTTTTCTGATGATTGTCTTAGCAACGCTGTTAACCAAATTTTTGAAAAATTTTCAAATATTTAAAGACCTTATATGATGCCATCCCTTAATTTTGCAACACCAGTAGCTTGACAGGGGTAGTGTCGTTGGTTTATTGTCCACTCAGTTCTATAGATGTAGTGTTAAAAAATGACTAAGCACGTTTATATCTTGACGCTGTTTGAAGTATGTCATCGATAATCCGCAATTACTAGCAAAAGCAAATCCCCCGACTTGGGTAAAAATTTTGGTAATAAGCCTAATGGGGTTAAGCATTTTCTTTCGCTTTGCCCATCTAGGGCAAAAAATATACTGCTGTGATGAATCTTGGACATCCGTAGCAATTTTAGTTTTGAGTATTTAGTACGGTGCTGTTAGCGCTGTTGGTAACGCACCAAAATTTTTGAGCAGAGTGTGAATTAGCCACGATTTGTAAAAATGCAGATTCTCGGAATTTCAGCCTACTACCACGATAGCGCCGCCGCTTTAGTTGTGGATGGTGAAATTGTTGCCGCAGCGCAGGAAGAACGTTTTTCTAGGAAAAAGCACGATGCTAGATTTCCCAAAAATGCGATCGCTTACTGTTTAAAAGACGCAGTCACCAGCTTACAAGATATCGATCAAATTGTTTTTTACGACAAACCATTAGTCAAATTTGAGCGTCTGCTGGAAACTTATTTAGCCTATGCGCCAAAGGGATTAAGCTCGTTTATCACCTCCATGCCCATCTGGTTAAAAGAAAAGCTTTACCTCAAGACACTCTTAAAAAAAGAACTGGCAAAACTCGCAGAGTGCAAAACTTCCCAATTGCCCCCTGTATTCTTTACCGAACATCACCAAGCCCATGCAGCTTCTGCCTTTTTTCCCAGCCCTTTCGAGCGGGCTGCCGTTTTGTGCTTAGATGGGGTAGGAGAGTGGGCAACCACTTCGGTCTGGCTAGGAGAAGGACATCAACTCACACCCCAATGGCAAATTGATTTTCCCCACTCCCTCGGTCTGCTGTATTCCGCCTTCACCTACTACATCGGGTTCAAAGTTAACTCCGGTGAGTACAAGCTGATGGGTTTAGCTCCCTACGGCGAACCCAAATATGTAGACCAAATTCTCAACCATCTATTGGATCTCAAAGAAGATGGTACTTTTCGGTTGAACATGGACTACTTCAACTACAGTGTGGGGTTAACCATGACCAACCAGAAATTCCATGCTCTGTTTGGGGGTTTACCACGCCAAGGAGAAGGAAAACTCACTCAAAAAGACATGGATCTGGCAAGTTCCATCCAAAATGTCACCGAAGAAGTAGTACTGCGTCTGGCAAAAACTGTCAAAAAAGAACTGAATGTAGACTATTTATGTTTAGCTGGTGGTGTCGCCCTTAACTGTGTAGCCAACGGACGAATTGTCAGAGAAAGTGAGTTCAAAGATATTTGGATTCAACCGGCAGCCGGAGACGCTGGTGGTGCGGTGGGAGCAGCCTTAGCTATTTGGCATCAGTACCACGAAAAACCCCGCATCCCAAGAGCAGGCGATCGCGCAGAGCGCCCGCTTCGCGATGCTCATGACGGAGCCGCCAAGGGCGATCGCATGAGGGGTAGTTATCTCGGACCAAGCTTTACCACAGCAGAAATTATTGAGTCTCTCAATACCGTTAATGCTCATTACCAGCAACTTGACGATAACGAACTCATGCCTAGTTTAGCAGAAATTTTAGAACAGGGTAACGTCGTCGGTTGGTTCTCTGGACGGATGGAGTTTGGACCGCGTGCTTTAGGAGGACGTTCTATTATTGGCGATCCCCGCAGTCCCAAAATGCAATCGGTAATGAACCTGAAAATTAAATATCGCGAGTCCTTCCGTCCATTTGCCCCTTCGGTGTTAGCAGAAAGAGTCTCGGACTACTTTGACATTGACTGCCCTAGCCCCTATATGCTGCTGGTAGCGCCAGTCAAAGAAAAACTCCATATTAAAATGACCCAGGAGCAAAAGCAACTATTTGGTATTGACAAATTGAACATTCCTCGTTCCCAAATTCCAGCGGTAACACACGTCGATTACTCCGCCCGCATCCAGACTGTTCACAAGGAAACTAATTCTCGCTACTACGAATTGATTCGTCATTTTGAAGCCAAAACTGGCTGTGCGGTACTGGTGAATACTTCGTTTAATGTCCGTGGCGAACCAATTGTTTGTACTCCCGAAGATGCCTATCGATGTTTTATGAGAACCGAGATGGACTATTTGGTGATTGAAAATTTCTTGTTAGCCAAATCAGAACAACCAAAAGGCAATTTTGATGAGTCGTGGAAAACAGAATTTGAATTAGATTAGCTGGCAAAATATTTAACTATGCACGAGATAATAGAACTTGACAAAAAAGGTTTGCGTGAATTCGGACTCGTTGGCGGTTTGATTGTAGCGGTTGTATTCGGTTTTGTATTACCAATATTACGCCATGATTCGCTGTCAATTGTGCCGTGGATCGTGGCGATCGTCCTCTGGGTTTGGGCAATAGTTGCACCCGCGACTTTAAATTTTGTTTACCAAATCTGGATGAGGATTGGACTTGTTTTAGGTTGGATACAAACACGAATTATTTTAGGGGTTTTATTTTATGCAATACTTACCCCAATGGGACTGATCGGGCGGCTGTTGAATCGAGACCGATTGATGCAGCGCTTCGAGCCAAATTCGCCCACTTATCGCCAACCGAGTAAGCTACGAACTAAAGAAAGTATGGAGAAAACATTCTAATGCTAAAAGATACTTTGGATTTTCTCAAAGACCTGGGTGGATTTATCAAAGAGCGACAAAACTACTGGCTGATTCCCCTCGTTGTCACTCTGGTATCCTTGGGTGCGCTGGTTTTCTTGGCTCAATCTTCGGCGATCGCACCATTTATTTACACGCTATTTTAAGGAGCTAGATGACAAAATTGAATCGCTGGGTAAAGCTAGCGTTAACAGGAGTATTGATTCTCAGCGGGTTACTTGTTGGATTGGGAATCGTGGAAATTGGCTTACGCATTGCGGGGATAGAGTACAATACATTTTATACTGTTGATCAACATAGAGGTTGGGTACTGCGACCATTAGTTTCCGGCTGGTATCGCAGCGAAGGTGAATCCTATGTCCAGATCAACAGTGATGGCTTTAGCGATCGAGAACACACCAAAGTCAAACCAGAAAATACCCTCAGAATAGCATTGCTGGGAGATTCCTTTGTAGAGGCTTTGCAAGTGCCATTAGAACAAGGTTTTGCAGCAGTCATAGAACGTGAACTGAGTAGTTGTCAAACTTTGGCTGGACAAAAGGTGGAAGTGATTAAGTTCGGGGTTAGTGGTTATGGAACAGCCCAGGAACTGATTACCCTAAGGGAAAAAGCTTGGAAATATTCACCTGATATCGTACTGCTAGCTTTTTTTACTGGCAACGATTTAATCAATTATTTCCGTATTATCACTAAGATGACAAGTAAGCTCAATTCCTTCAGGGAACTAAACCCAAGGCCGTATTTTGTCTTTCAAGACGGTCATCTGGTTTTTGATGCGTCGTATGTTAATACAGATACCTATCGCTCAAAGGTGTCATGGTGGAACCAAGCTTATATTAAAATCGAAGATAACTCGCGGATTTTACAGGTTTTGCACCAAGGAAAATATGGTTTTGGGAACCTTTTGAGTCAATTTTTTAAACAAGCAGCAAAACAGTCAAGTAATGTGCAGCATGAACAAAATTTTCAAATGTTCATCAGGACTGATGATATCTACAAGCCGCCTACAGACCCTGACTGGCAACAGGCATGGCAAGTTACAGAGGGAATAATTAGCTTAATGCACGATGAGGTGATTGCCAAGAAAGCGGATTTTGCAGTTGTTACTTTGAGCGATCCCCTTGCAGTTTATCCCGATCCTTCAGTGCGCCAAAAATTTCTGCAAGCATCAGGTAGGACTGATTTGTTTTATCCAGAGAAGCGGATTGGAGATTTGGGTGAGCGCGAGGGCTTCAGTGTACTCAATCTGGGACCAACTTTTCAGGCTTATGCCGAACAGAACCACGTTTGCCTACACGGATTTGACAATGCTGTTCCCTGTGGAGAGCATTGGAATGCTTTGGGACATCAGCTGGCAGGAAAAATGATTGCTTCTAAGCTGTGTGAAAAACTTCCTTCCATAGCGACCAATCAGGTGCAATAAATGGACAATCCGCAATTACTAGCTTCATCAAATCCCCCGACTTGGTTAAAAATCTTAGTAATAAGCCTCATCGGGTTAGGCATTTTCTTTCGCTTTGCCCATCTAGGGCAAAAAATATACTGCTGTGATGAATCTTCGACATCCGTAGCAATTTCTGGGCACACGGTAGCCGAGCTAGAACAGGAAGTTTCTCATCATCAAGGCACAATTCCTATTACCACCTTCGACAAATATCAACATATTAATTCAGATCGTGGTGTGGCTGATACAGTGAATTACTTAATTACCTCAGACCCGCAGCATCCCCCATTGTATTACGTCATGGTGAGATTATGGGCGCAAGTATTTGGAGATTCGCCTATTGGGGTGAGGAGTTTGTCAGCACTCATCAGTCTGTTGATATTTCCCAGCGTCTATTGGCTGTGTTTGGAGTTGTTTGAGTCAGCAGTTGTGGGATGGGTTGCGATGGCATTAATTGCCGTTTCTCCCTTGCAGCTCTTCTTTGCTCAAGAAGCACGTCAATACAGTTTGTGGATGGTAGAAATTTTAGTATCGAGTGCTGCTTTATTGCGAGCTATCAGACAAGAGAATAAAGCAAATTGGGCTGTGTATACCCTCACCTTAGCCTTGGGGTTATACAGTCATTTATTCACAGTTTTGGTAATGATAGCTCATGGGATTTATGTAGTTATTCAACAACAGTTTCGCTTCACTAAAACCTTCTTCAATTATTTGCTTAGTACGATTGCTGCCTTTTTAATGCTTTTACCCTGGCTGATTGTGCTTATCACGCATCTTAGTACAGCACTAGAGCTAACTTCAGCGTTTGCAATAAGATGGATAAATAATCCCTTCGAGCTACTCGCTATTTTTATGATTCGAGTTAGCAGAACATTTTTCGATCTTAATTTAACTTCAGATACATTAGTATTTAATAGTTTTACTCTAGAAGGTTCTTTATTTTATAGTATTCCTACATTAATATTAAGTTTATTTTTGATTATTTACTTAATATTGTTTTTCGGAAAAGTGCCTCCAAATAAAACCAGTTTATTGATTTTTTTATTGGGAGGATTCCCAAGTCTATTGTTAGTGATATATGACCTAATTTTTGGAGGAAGTCGCTCTCTTCAAGTTCGCTACCAGTTGCCTTTATATCTCAGCCTAGAAATTATTGTAGCCTATGTTCTAGCTTTCTATATTTTCACAGAACAGACTTGGCGGCAAAAAATCGCTCAATTCATAATAGTCGGATTACTCATAGCCGGGTTGGTTTCTGATGTCAGGTTTTTTCAAGCTGAGAATTGGTGGACACAATTAGATAATCAATTTATCAAAGAAACATCCCAAGTTATCAGGAAATCAGAGAAACCTTTACTAATAATTAATAACTCTCGTGTTAATTTAGGAGGAATCTTAACCTTAAGTAATTATTTCCCAAAAGTTCGCCTACTTCCAATAGCAGATGATGAACTGCTGCCGATTCCTCAGAATTATAGTCAGATTTTATTTATGCAAAATAATAGCAGTTTATTTCATCAACTAAAGCAGGATAAAAGCTATCACTTGAAAGTAATTAAAGTACTTAATCTGCCACCAGGAGGTTTGTGGCAATTCGACAAAGTTGATAAATTGTGAACACTAGTAGTGCTTTCGTCGGTTCTATAAATTTGGGGTCAATAAATATCTCGCTTGCGTTGGTAGCGATCGCTTGTATTAAGTAAGTCGGCATCAAAAAAAACTATGTAAAGATAAACACCTAGAATTAATCTATTTAAAGATGTTGTATAACGCCGCACAGGGTTCCTCATGAATTTCTATCTTGAGATTAGCAACTTAATAAATCGACTGCGCTTAAGTCTTTCTTGGGTGTTTGTAAGTCGGCTGATTCGTTTCGCCATAGTGGGTTTAAGTGGTGTATTTGTAGACTTGGGAGGATTTTATGTTCTGCATACTCTGTTGGGTTGGGTGTTAACTCCGAGTGCAATACTTTCAACAGAGGTGGCAATCATTAATAATTTTTTCTGGAATGATGTATGGACTTTTGGTGATATGTCTGTTCAGCAACAATTAGGCAATCAGCGGTTGCAACGTTTTTTCAAGTTCAACCTAATTTGTTTTTTTGGACTGATTTTCAATAGTTTAATTGTTAATTTGCTGTTTTATAAATTTGAGATGAATGAATACATGGCAAAATTGATAGCAATTATTTGTGTTATCCTCTGGAATTTTTCGCTAAACTCGAAGTTCAACTGGCAAATAACAAAGACATAAGTAGATGTTTTGAGAGATAGTTACTAGGGCAAATGTGTCACTGACCCCTGGCGATCGCGTTTTTGCCTAAGTTCTGTCTAATACGATTTCTCGTGCGAAGATGCGCCTAATTAGCCTGGGTCGTTTCATTGATAAATAATTAATATTTCTATTGACAGATAATTGTTATTATAATATAATATTCCGGATGCGGATTTTTGAAATGTCGATATTATATACGCCTTTATTAATAGAGGCGAGTTTGTCCACCATAATCTGCTACATTTCAACCGATAACAAATTGAGTACAAGGCAATGACTACTTCTGAAATAACTACTGAGCAGAAAAACCAGACAGGAAATTCTTATACAGGAGAAAAATCCTCTTCATCAGGTCAAAAAATCTTATTTACCTTGAAGGCGTTTGAGTATTTATTACTAGCTGCTATTATCTGTTCTGGCATAATTGTTATTTATTTACCAGATAATAAACAAGCTGTAATTGCTGGAGCAGTTTCTCTGACTATTTCAATTTTTTTGTTACTCATCAACAGACAAGCATTTGAAGAGTCTAAGAATGCCGCTAACCAGTTTAGTCTTGCCCAAAAAGCTGAACTATATACTTCTCTATTGACCAATAGTAACTCCTTGGAAAAAAATTCGTTCACTCCAGCAAGAGCAAAGGCTTTACAGTATTGCCAAGATATGATTGACGATTATAAAAAAACTCGCAATCTATCGAGAAACCTTTACTATTTTTTGCAAATTGCAACTGTTATTTTATCAGGAGTCACACCAATTTTAGTTTTGGTAGACAAATTGGAAGCCGGACAAGCTTGGCTCAAGTGGCTCCCCGTAATCTGTCCGGCTATTGCCTCTATAGTTGCAAGTATAGTTACCTCCTTTCCTTTTCAAAAGAATGCGCTTTCTGCCAATACAGCGATTGAATTGTTAGAGGCTGAACAAGAGAAATTTATATTAGGAGTAACTCCGTCTTATCGTTGCTATGATGTGTCTAGCGAAACTGAACAGCAACAAAAAGCAAGTCAGGCAATAGAACAGTTTATTGTTCAAGTGAATAACATTCATCTCCAGCAACTGCAACCAACCGAAGAGAAGCAGCCAGAGAAGACAGAATCAGCTGCATCTGCTGCATCTAACGAGCCAAAACCCGAGCAAAGTTAACACTCGAAATGGGCATTGGGCATTGGGCATTGGGAATTGGTGGGCATTGGGAATAGGTAATAGGTAATAGCTAATAGAAAGAAATTGTCCCCCTTGTCGTCCCCCTCATCCCCCTTGTCCTCCTTGTCCTCCTTGTCCCCATGCCCCATGACGGCAGATGCTTTAAGCCGGGAAACCCGTCCAACGCACTGCCTCCCCAATGCCCCATGCCCCATGCCCTATATTAAAACCGGGCACCCCCATCCACTTCTATGACGCTTCCGGTAAAATAGTCGCATTCGATGATAAAACGCATAGCCTGCCAAATTTCGTAAGGTTCAGCTATGCGACCGATGGGTATTTTGGAAATCATCTCTGCTTGGGCTTCTGGAGATACCCGACTGAGGATTGGTGTATTCGTCAATCCAGGAGCAATATTCTTTGGCTCTCAAGGAGATACTCGCTCTCAACAAAAACGCTTAGAAACTCAAATTAAAGGTTTTGTCCATCACGAGATAGATGTACGCGATCGCCCGGGCATACTAGACTTAATTGATAGCCTGAGACCTGATGCGATCGTGCATACAGCAGCACAACCCAGCCACGACCTCGCGGCAACAATTCCCTTTGATGATTTTGATATCAATGCAAGTAGGGAAGCTGAATCTTTTAGAAGCAACTCGCACTCTTTGCCTCAAAAGCTCCGTTTGTGCATATGTCTAGCAACAAAGTGTATGGAGATGTACCTAATGAAATTCCGATGACAGAATTAAAAACTCGTTGGGATTATGCCGATCCTGCCTATAAGCACGGTATCCCCGAATCGTGTCGCATCGACCAATCAAAACATTCTCTTTTCGGTGGTTCTAAAGTTTATTAGCCAATTTTTTACTCCTCCAGGTAGGCGATTGCTAGTACAAATACCCGCTATTATGAAGAGAGCTTTAAAATTATGAGTTGTATAACATTTATAAACATGCCGATCTGAATATTTATTATTTACCTCCACTTCTAATATTCTCACCAATTATTCAACTGAATTATGAAATATCTAAGTCAAGTACTTGAACTAATTCGTGAATTTCGTAGCTTTATTATCTTCTGGCTTGGGCAGTCTCCGGCTGAAGTCGGAACTCGCTTGACAGGATTTGGTTTAAGTATCTGGGTCTATCAGAACAGTCACGCCGTTACACAAGTAAGCCTGGTTCTATTTTTTACAACCTTACCCGGTGTATTAATCACCCCCTTCGTTGGTGCATTAGTAGATCGGTGGAATCGAAAATGGATAATTATTTTCAATAATATAATTGTGGCTTTTGTCACAATAACACTCGTCTTATTGCTACAATCTCATAATCTGCAACTCTGGCATACCTATATCTCTGCATTTTTAACCTCATTGTGCGGTTCTTTTCAAATGACTGCAAAAGCAGCTGCTTTACCAATGATGGTTAAGAGGAATCAGATGGGGAGAGCCAATGGCTTAATTCAGTTTAGCACAGCGGTAGGACAGCTTGCTGCACCAGTCTTGGCAGGTGTACTCATCGCCACTATACAACTTCAGGGCTTGCTGCTGATTGATTTATCTACCAATATCATTGCAGTGTTAACGCTACTATTTATTCAGATTCCTCAGCCAGAAAAGAGCACAACATCGGGTGAGGGAATTACTAGTATCATCAATGACATTATTTACGGCTGGGAAAACATTTCATCTCGCCCTGTTTTGTTAACCCTACTGGCATTCATGACAATTTATTTTTTTGTGAATGGGATAACCACCGTCTTGATTAATCCGCTGATATTATCCTTTTCGGATGCTGCGACATATGGGACTATAATGTCAATTGCTGGGGCTGGAATGATTGTTGGTAGCACCTTTATGAGTATCTGGGGAGGAGGGACAAAATATATCTCTGCTCTGTTTATATTTTCGGCATTGAATGGGATAGGTATAGTAATCGCTGGAATAAAACCCTCTATTCCCTTAATAGCCTGTGGCATTTTTCTCTCGTTTTTAACCTTGCCGATTATTCTAAGTACTAATAATACAATTTGGCAAAATAGCGTACACCCAAACGTTCAGGGACGTGTTCTCTCATTGTTCGGCGCAGTAACAGGCTTGGGGTTGGCTTTTGGTAATATCAGTGCCAGCCCACTAACTGACAGAATCTTGGAACCTATGCTATCCGATGAGGGGGTGCTTGCTAGCACTGTTGGAAAATTGATTGGAACGGGTACTGGGCGTGGAATTGGTTTTTTGATGATTCTAGAAGGGCTGCTATTTTTACTCATATCAATCGGCTTCTACTATTATTTTTCCTATCAGCAATTTGATGAGGAATTGTTGGCTGCTGGTACGGAAAATCTGACGCAATACGATTCGGATCAGATCCCCCCACCTGAGTTGACACCCTTCAAAAAGGGGTAATTGATAATGGGGAATTGGGCATGGGGAATTGGGCATGGGGCATAAGGCATTGGTAATAATTCTTTCCCCTTTCCCCTTTTCCCCATTGGTATTATATTTTCAATTATTTGTAGAACGACTTTATGCGCTACTTTGAAGAATACTGTGAAGTACATCTTGAACCGAACATTGCACCATTTACTTGGGTGTTTAGGAGTGATGAGAAAATCTGCTAATAGTTACCTTTCGCATAGTCAAATATATTCAAACATCAACTATCTATTCAGTTGGAGTTAGTATTTATACTGGACAGCAAATCCTACACTTGGCAGGAAGAGGTAGAAATCCCGGTATATTAACTAACCTTGGTTGAACTACGCAACCTGATATCCCCTGGCTAAAAGCATCGGGGAATTCTTTTCTCAAGATGTTGTAACTTCCATTGACATCGGCATTTATTAAGCCGGATTTGGAACGATACAAACCACGCTTGATTCTACGACCTGAAGGTTTCCAAGTTTCAGGTTTGTTCCCATAATCAGGAATAGTGTCTAAATCAAGAAAGCT